>JAYVPE010000261.1:0-6420 GCA_043757575.1 Pirellula sp. | reverse complement strand
TAGTGGATTAAACAGTCGCTCGTACACTCGGTAAAGTGGTACGTCATGATTCCCTGGGATGACCAACTGTGGGACCTTCGGCAACCGCGTCATAAATTCCTTGGCAGCAACGAACTGTTCTCGCTTCGCGCGCTGCGTCAAGTCACCGCTGATAATAACTGCATCAGGATTCAGCACCATTGCAATGCGCAGTGCCGCTTCGCCAACGTCCTCTAGATAGGGCGGGCCGAAGTGGAGGTCGGAAACGTGAAGTAACTTGATAGCATCGTCTTCGTTGCTTTTCACGTTGAGCTATTCTATGGAGTAAAGGTTGCCATATCGATGGATTGCTGCGAACGCGTCATTTGCAGCAAATTGAGGTACGCTAGTTGCCTTCACTCATTGCTGACATGGTTCAGGAAACATAGAATGACGTGCAAGCAAGCGATTCACGCAGAACGAGTTTATCACTAGCTCGCTCGTCTTGCTATATTGTTTATTCCCAAGCTCTCGCCCTTCGGAGAAAGTATGCTCGTTCCGTCTCCGCCTTTATTGTGGACGATAGCTTGTTTGTTTGCAGTCTTGACGGTAGGGACTCTGGTGCGGATTGCTTTGCTTGGCAATGTTGTCAGCTCAAGTGTGCAATCGCATCTCAATAGCACGAGGACTTGGTGGGCCTTGGCCGCATCGTTGTCAATCGCCACCCTACTCGGTGAAGCAGGCATCGTTGTGTTGCTTGCGATCGCCGGAATTCTTAGCCTGCGTGAGTATCATCAACTTGTAGGTTGGAAAGCGGTCGGCGCACCCACGGCCGTGGTTGTATTTGCATCGGTGCCTATCTACTACGCGATCGCGCTGTGTGGATACGACCAGGGTTTGCTTTCCACTGCTCCCTTAGCGTTTCTTTTTGTGTTGGGCACCCTGAGGGCTTCGTTGGGTTTGATTGAAGACTATATCCGAACGACCGCTGCGATGATTTGGGGACTAATGTTGTTCGTGTATTGTTTGTCGCACGCGTACTTCCTGTTGACATTGCCCGCTACGACACAACCTTGGGTTGGCAATGTAGGGTGGTTTCTCTATCTAGTCATTTTGACGGAAACCAATGACATCGCCCAGGCGCTTGTGGGCCGTCGCTTTGGAGAAACGAAGATTTCGCCGCGAATTTCCCCCAACAAATCGCTCGAAGGCCTACTGGGTGGAATTGCGTTAACGATATTGCTCGCAGTTTTGCTCGCATCCTCGTTTACGACGCTGCTGCACGGACACTCACGTATTGCAGGGGTTTTTTCGGCGATACTTGCGGGGCTGTTGATCGCTCTTTCTGGCTTTCTGGGTGACATCAACAAATCTGGCATCAAACGCGATGTAGGTGTCAAAGACAGTGGAACTATACTGCCAGGCCAAGGTGGAATGATGGATCGAATCGACAGCTTAACCTTTTCTGCACCGGTCTTTTATTACTTCGTTCGATTTAACGTTACGGAAAACTGAAGCAGCTTCTGAAAAATGAAAGAACCCATGGTGCCAAAAAAGTCAAATGACCAATCTGTCAATCCCGAGGTCGGTTCACCAGGGCCTCCAATCGTTGCAGAGGGTGCTTACCGTGATAAGTTCGTTACCATTCCAAACGTCATTTGCGCAATTCGTTTGGTGGGTGCTGTTTGGCTTTTCTGGCTGGCGTTGCAAGGCAAACTGCATCTTTTTACTGGTGTTTTTATCGCTCTCAGCCTGAGCGATTGGATTGATGGAAGGCTAGCGCGATGGTTAAAGCAGCGATCGGATTTCGGGGCAAGGTTGGATAGCTTTGCGGATTCCGTTCTTTATGGTGCACTGTTTTTCGGAATGCTTTTGCTGCGGTGGGATGTCTTAATGCAAGAAATGTTTTGGTGGGTAGTCGGTGTACTAAGTTACGTCTTGACGACTGCAGCCGGGCTTTTGAAATATGGTCGAGTGCCCAGTTACCATACCTACGGTGCAAAGATTTCAAATTGGTTGGTCTTGATTGGCGCCGTGTGTCTGCTGTTGGATTATTCCGTATGGCCCTTTCGACTCGCCATGATCGGCGGCACTTTGACGAATTTGGAGGCAACCGCGATTACTTGGTATCTGCCAGAATGGCGAGCCGATGTATTGACTCTTGTGCACGTACTGCCACAAAAAAAAGCTCCGAAGACACCTACTTAAAAGTGATTTAAAACCTGGATTTAATTTACGTTACAATGGCGGAATGAAAATCTGCGATGAAGTATACTACAAATAGTTAACCCTAAAGGAGAATTCATGAGCAACTCGTCCATTACGCCGTATCTGTTTTTTGCTGGCCGTTGTGAAGAAGCGATCGATTTCTATCGGGAAGCGCTCGGGGCCACCGTCGACATGATCATGCGATTCAATGAAAGCCCAGATCCTGTTCCGCCCGGTATGCTTCAAGCGGGCTTCGAAAGCAAAGTAATGCACTCGACATTCCGAATCGGTGGTAATGTTTTGATGGCATCGGATGGTTGCGATGACAAGTCGAAGTTTGATGGATTTCGGCTTGCGCTGACAGTGGCAACAGAACCAGAGGCTCACAAAGCGTTTAATGCACTGGCCGAGTTAGGGACCGTCCACATGCCTTTAACCAAAACATTTTGGTCGCCCTGCTATGGAATGGTAAATGATCGTTTCAATGTCGGCTGGATGGTCATGGTTCCGGGTGCTTAACCGCAACTCAACTATCATCATTTTGCACTTCATCTCTTGTAACAAGTTTTCGCACTTCTTTAAGCAGTGGTGCAGCGACATGAATGGCTGCACTGACCAATAATCGTCCGGAGTTGTAGGCTTGACGGCGCAGTTGGCTCCAATACTCCTCATCATGGTATTCTCGCAAAAGCCTTAACAACATTGTGCGTTCGGCATCTGGCAGAACCTGCAGCACGAGCGGAATCAGCGACTCGACTACGTTGTAGATCCCATCTCGCCGCAAACAGACTGGCGTGATCCTTTCAATGGGTACAGACAGTTCCGTTTCCAACGCGGACAATGCCGACGCAATGTTGTGGGCCTTGTTGGATTTTTTATCTCTCAGATCATAAGGCGGGTTCCATTCGCCAAAGGGACGCAGTTTGTCGATGTGCGATAAGGCAACCACAATTGGCGGAAGAGACTGAAGTTTATTGACAGCAAACCGATGACGTAGCTCGTCAAGCAATCGAAGGTCGGGTGCGCGAGCAGCCGTTGTGGCCGAACAAACCATTATGATCAAATCGCATTTGATTAGTTCTTTATCAAGTCGCGAAATGGCGCGAAGGTCTTCTCTGCCGCCAAATCCTTCCGTATCGAAGATAATCGCTTTCGGTAGCCCCTCGCGATCAAGTACATACGGGGTGACACCAATCGTGCATGGCAACGAATCAGTCGCAGCCCGTAATTCTCCAAACATTGCATTCACCAAGCTGGATTTACCTGCATTCGTTTGCCCGAGAACGATAATGCGCAATGGCTCGTCGGCGCGCCGGCTTTGCGTCGTATCTGCCTTGACCCTGTCTACTTGCGATTGTGGTGATCGAAACGCTCGAAACGCTGGCTCGTGAATGGCAAGTTGCCCGCTATAGAGTTGAATGGCGTACTCTCCTGCCCGACGAACGCTGTAACCAATTGCCCATCGTTTAGCCTCCTCCAACGCCGTATCACTCAGCTTCCCTAAAAGCGTGTCGTTGGCCTCTTTGAAAATACCGGAGACAGGATTCAAAATGAACCGGATCATTCGATAGCCTAAACGCCACGGACTTTCATTCGAGGTGAGAGCTGCAGTCCTCATCCAAAAATATGTCAACTGTTCAAATTGGCGAATTGTCAATAAATGGGAGCCGGGAATATGATCTTTCGCCGCCAGTCGCAAATCATGGAGTACGAGTTCAGTTATGAACATCGCGTCAGGCACGGTAATTTCAAGCGCCGGTTTTTCGGATGTACGACCGAACCGCACTGCCACCGTGTCGAAGAGCTCGATAGCAAGAAGTTTCCATGCCTCAGGATCGTTTACTACTGGCGGATTTGCTTCTACTTTGAGTGCAAGGATCTCAACTGCCCTTCGCGCAGCTTCCTCGCCAGCAGCACCGAGTGTCTCGATTGATACTCGGATTTTCCTAAGCTTTCTTAATCGGAATAATCGATCAATATTCCATCCCATGAGCGACACAACAGCAGCTATCACTGCGAACCAAGTCAGCAGTTCTCTTTCGTATAACCAAAAACAGCCAGCTCCCATGAGAACCACATAAGGAAGCAAACAGAGGACAGCGACAAGTACGAATCGAAATTTCCACTGGAGCATTACAGTGCCACATGCTTTTGCTAGTGAGGTGAGGAAGAGGTAGGTTCGCGACCGATTTTGAGATATTCAGCAAAACGGCGTCGGCCCTCTTCGAGTTCCTTTGTATAAAACTCACGTAGCTTGGCGGCGTCGGGTGAAGTGCCTCGGCGCAACTGAGCGAAGTACCAACACAGGGAACAGCCGAGGGCATACGTTGTGGCTGCATTATACGCAGCCCCAAACACGCTGCCGAAGACTGGCACAAACTTCGCAAGGATACTACGAGCCATTCTCGCCAGCATGCTACCACCCACCGCCGTGCCGAATTCAGTCATCAACTGCGACGTGAGTGGCTGTCCGTAAATCGATGAGAGAGCATGAAACATTTTTGCCTGGATCGCAATGACGACAGGAATATCTACGAGCGGCCAAGGTACCGCACCCGCTCCTCCTGCGGCCAAGCTATAGGAAACGATATGCGGCCATGCAGCCGAGTAGTAAATATCACCTAACTCTGCTCGAAGTTCAGGCTTCGCCTCCAGGATTGCACGCAGACCGCGAGGGAACGCATACTCAATGGCCGTCCAGAGCGACTCGAGCCCATAGTCGGCTGGCGCGAGACCATCCTCAGGCAAGGTCAAATCGACGGCAATGAATCGATCCGCATATGGAGAAAACTCCTTGCGCTGGTATTGTAGTGAACGAGCCAAGTCGGTCGGAATGGCTACTGGCCAAGGTTCTGTATCGAAAGGAAATGGTAACACATGCAAATCGTCGTGGTTCTCATAGCCTTCATGAAGTGCCGTCTGCACCACGATTACGGGCCAATTGGGTTGCGCTTTGCGGATCGCGTGGAGTGCTGTGAGTACCGGTTTCTGCGCGTGGTCCATGGCCTTGATGACGACCATGACCAAATGAGCCTGCTCTTGACAGTAGGCCAAATCCTCAGTCGGATCGTAACCCGCTTCCCCCAAGCCTCTTGTATCAAGAAAGCGTAGCATGCACGTCGCTTCGTCTGGAAAAGCATACAGACTGGCGGTGCGTGTACAAGGTTGAAAGCCATTGCCAATCTCCGCTTTCGAGCTACCTGTAATCGCGCGAATAATGGAAGACTTTCCCGACTGAGCTTTGCCAAGCAGCCAGATAACCGGCACCGGCAAACTCAATTGCGATTGGCGAAGTTGTGCATCAACCCTGGCAGTATTAACCTTTGGTGTGAGAACGGCGTCACGTAATGCCCGCCAGTAATTCTTTATAAAAAGCATAACTCTCCAAGCAAAAAATGAACGCAGTTGCTTTGATGCCTCGCAACAGCCAATGTAGCTTACCTTGGGTCAGTACCAAGATAACCTACCCTGACTCGGTTTTCCGGGAAACCAAAGCTCACCGTCTGCTAGAACTACAGGTTTAGGCACAACCAATGCAGGTGGTGGCGTATGGAATGACCGCTAAGCGTTCCTTGGATATGTTGACCCCACAATCACAACAAACGCCATAATGCCCAGACTCGATCCGGCTGAGGGCGAGTTTGATTTCTCGGATTTCAAGGTTGGTTACTGTGCTGATTGCCATAAGGGAATCGTTGTTCTCCGTTTCGATTGCCTTGTCTTCCCAGTCACTGTTTCCAGGAGCACTTAAAGTATTCTCGATGTCAGTCGCCCGTTCCAAGAGCGACTGCAACTTGATTTCAAGACTAGCTTTCAAGTCTGAATGATGATTCATGCTCAAATCCCACGAAAAATGGAGAAGCGATTGGTTTCGCAATAGGATCGCTAAAGGCATCAATATGTCAATATGTCGACACAGAAATAGTCCCCTGCCTAATCGCTTTGAAAGGATCGCCCCTCTAGAGGGCCGTTACATGAATTCTAACAAGTCTCAGGTGTGTGCATTTTCGACTCACTATCGCTCACGGGTGCCGCCATTTCGCTCGTACCAATCAAATCCAACGCAAAGAAGCAAGATCGCGAGTCACGAAGAATTTAGATTTTTTGTTTTTCGGAACGGAATTCGCTCAAGTGCTACGCATCGAAAGAATTTTCAGTTCATCGCAGCACATACTCCAAAGGGAATTTCCAATATGACATGGACAATCAAAAAACCAATTTTGGTACCCTTTGACTTCTCGAAACATTCGCATG
>JAYVPE010000260.1:0-6427 GCA_043757575.1 Pirellula sp. | reverse complement strand
TTGACTGCTTTTTCAATTTCTTCCAGTGTGAAAACTTCTCCAAAGGGTCGTTCCATGGCATGAACGACAGCACCGGCTCGTTCCGCCACGTCTTTCATACGCCCTCCGAAGACACCGTTCACGCCTACGATCATCCGATCGCCAGGTGAAACCAAATTGACAACACACGTTTCCATGCCGGCTGAACCGGTACCGCTCACCGCGATGGTCAATGGATTCGAAGTTTGAAATACCTCGCGAAGCATCGCCTGGACCTCGTTCATGATCCTGAGGAAGTACGGGTCCAAGTGCCCAACGGTCGGCTGTGCCAAAGCGGCCAACACTCGGGTATGAGTATCGCTAGGTCCCGGCCCCATCAAAATTCGACGAGGTGCATTGGCTACGGGTGGAATCGGGGCGGACATTAAATAGTTCTCCAGTTGAATTTAGGAATCGCGACCAAATAGCCACTAGCGCGAACTCGCGGCTGCAGAAATGCCACAGCAACGGTTTTACCAAAGTCGATTGTAATGCCCAACGAGGTATTGCGCTAGATACGCTTGCATAGTTCCTCACAGAAATTCTGCTGGGTAGAGCCTCAGAACTCCTGATTTGAGCGGAAAATTATGTGGGCGGTTTTTGGGATTCTTGGCTTCCGATCAGGGCGTACGTTAGCTTCAGCTTTGTGCCTGGGTAATTTGTTTCGGTAGCCTTCAATACAGTGAGGAGTTCTGACACCGCACGGTTCGATCGAGGGTTGGATAGAGGGTGAACCGTTACTCGTAACTCACCTCGCTCTAGATCCGGAGACAGGTCCGCTGTCGTTCGCAATAGGTCTCGAACCACGGAACGACTGTCATCTTCTCTCGCTAATGATTCTCGCACAATCTGCATCATCGACGTCTCGGCGCGGTACGCAATCATCTTCACTGTATCGGTCAAGTGTTTGCGACTGGGGGACAGCCGTTCGAACTTCGATGGCTCCGGAAGCTCCTCCCACTTCAAGTGGTGAGGCGTCTCTTTGCGTTTTTGCTTGGCTTTTTCTAATTCCTGCTCCAGTGACTCCAAGTGCTCTTTCAACTCGCGTTTGCGTGACTCCCATTTCGGAACCTCATCAAGCTCTGTTTCAGGACGAATTGTGTGGGCCGCCAACAAGCATTGCTGCCGGTACAACTTTCCTAATGCGAGCGAACCAGGCCGTCCTGTTCCCTCCAAAGGGGGTTCACCACAGGGCGGTTGGTCCCAGGAATCTTCTCGGTCGCGTACTCGTTTAGCAAGTCAATCTTATAGTGTTCCATCCTGTATCGGAAGAAGTTTTCCTGGGACCATCGGCTTAGTAACCGACCGGCATCCTCGATCGCGACGTGCTCATATGCACTGCTGATCAAACTCGTTTGATGGCCATCCGGGTTGAGCTTGCGTACCTCGCGGACCCATAGCCCATCGCGTTTGCTGCCGACCCAAGAACCTCTTTCGGTAAGCTTCAGCGTCACCAATTCACCGCAAGACAACGTCACCTGCGTCTCTTGGAATTCCTCCACAGGCCAGTTCTCTTTAGGGAACTTGTGGTACGTTATGCAGGCGATCCGATGCGATTGCCACATCTCTTTGAAGAAGACCGGGCTGTATCCTTCACGATCGAACACCAACACGAAACGGCAAAGATACCGGTTCGCGTGAAGTTCTTCGTCACTTGGTTGACCTGGAACGTCCCGCAATAATCGTGGGATGATGTCGCTCTTGATCGCTTCGAGCATACCGTGGTCAACTGGGCGTTCCACGCGGAAAAACGGCTTGCCTAACGCATCGTTAACCCAATAGTCAGTGGTCCCTCGAAGACACAGTCGTTGGCGTGATACGTAGCGTTTTGGCAGTTCAGTTAGCGTGCCGTGATGATCTGCAGGGTTGTGTAGTAGCCACCTAGCAACGGGAAGCTTTTTTGCAAATGGTCAAACCATCCGTTGGCAATTAGAGCAGGTAACGCGCACAAAACACCTCCGAAAGAAACATCGCGACATTCTTCAAACCGCGTCGATGCTCCCTGCAACATGCCAAACGCGGCTAGCACGCGTTCCTCGGGACGTGTGCAAGCAACTCCCATCTCTGCGGCTACGTCTGCCACACCACGTTGCGACTTGTCTGTTGGCAGAATGAGCGATGGTGCAGGATGTTGTTGGGCAACGTGCGGTTGTGATAGCGGCTGAGATAATTCTCTTAGTCGCCCCTGGTTGATAGCTTTGCGTAACGTGTCGTACTTGATACCTAACTTTTCAGTGATTTGTCGACGCGACTCGCCACGACTTAGTAAATCCTGGGCTTCTGCGATCACGTCATCCCTCATGACGGTCGCACCTCGAGTTTTTCGCGGCAGATAGAAGGATTGGATTCCCTCTTCGCGGAATTTCTTCACGCTCCGTTTAACGCTCTTGGCAGTCACCCCAAACGCTTTGACGATTTCAATTTGCTTGCAAGCTCCCTGGCAAACGAGCTGGGAGGTAAACATTCGAAATGAGATGTGATCGCTCTCGTCATGGAGAAAGACGGGCTCGACACCGCAAAAATACGTACAACGGCCATCTCTCCGAACGACGCTGATTCGATCGTTCAGGGTGTAGCCCCAGTTGGGACCAAAGGTAATAATGCTTGTGGCAAGGTATCTTCTCTCCTCGAACGTTGTGTTCTAAAGCAGAGGAAGAAGGTACCTTGTTATTTTCCTATTCCCATCCGGCAGTCAACTTTTGCCAATCCGCATAAACTGTTGCAACACCACACTTTTCGATCAAACTTCCGATTTCAGCGATCATGGGAGATCAGAAGTTCTGAGGCTGAGAACCACGCCAAACACATGAGAAAGGTTGGAAACGAACCCAACGCGAGGATCTGGGCCGCCACAATGGCTGCCAAGCCGGCGGCCGGACCGCTGACGCTGGTCTGAGACCCACTCATCTTGCCCACCAGAATGCCGCCGACGATCCCGGACAGCACGCCCGAGAGCAACGGGGCGTTAGAGGCCAGCGAGATTCCAAGACACAACGGTATTGCCACCAGGAACACGACCAAGCCGGCCATTAGATCGCGAGGCATCGTGGAAGATGTCGGACTGCTGGTGGATGTCATGTACGATTTCCTGGCGACGAGCCTACGAATTCGTTGGTTTGATACGTCAGCAGCCGGAGAGCATTGAAGACCACCAGGAGCGTCGAGCCTTCATGGAACACAACAGCGGCACCCATTCGCAGTCCGAGTACGGTCGCGGGAATCAGGAAGGCGACCATGCCGAGGCTGAACCAGAGATTCTGCCGAATGATGCGGCTCGTTTGTCGGCTCAGGCCGACTGCGAAGGGCAAGTGGTTTAAGTCGTCGGCCATCAACGCCACATCGGCGGTTTCCAAAGCCACATCGGAACCAGCCGCGCCCATCGCGATGCCCACCGTAGCATTGGCCATCGCGGGAGCATCGTTCACGCCGTCGCCAACCATCGCCACTCCTTCTTGTTCGCTGAGTTTCTTGATCGCCTCGACTTTATCGTCCGGCATCAAGTCCCCGATAGCTTCGTCGATCCCGACTTCTTTGGCGACGGCATTGGCGACCTGTTGATTGTCGCCTGAGAGCATGATCATTCGCCGGATGCCAAGCTCGCGTAAGCGGGCAATCACATTCTTCGCAGCTTCGCGTGGCGTATCCATCAAGCCCAACACGCCGAGATAGGAATCGCCGCGCCGGACGATCATCGTGGTGCGTCCAGCCGCCTTGAGCTTTTCGATCGACCCGCGCAACGCATCCGGGAGCGGCGGCCCCTCGATCTCGGCGAACAGGCTGTCTTTGCCAATGTAAACCGGCTGACCGTCCACGGTGGCTTTGACACCGCGGCCGGTGATGCTTTGCACGTCGTGAGCCTGTAAGACCGAATCGCTCTTCAGCCGCTCTTTGCCCCCCTGCACTACGGCGGCGGCCAAAGGATGGTCGCTGAGGGCTTCGACTGCCACCGCAACGCGCAACAACTCGTCTTCGGGCACGCCGTCCGAACCGACCACGTCGGTCAGTCGCGGCTTGCCTTCCGTTAAGGTGCCAGTCTTGTCGAAAGCGATCGCGCCGAGCCTTCCCAGGTTTTCCAGCGGCCCGCCACCTTTGACGAGCACTCCGCCGCGCGCCGCGCGAGCCATGCCGCTCAACACCGCGCTTGGGGTCGAGATGGCCAGAGCGCAGGGGCTGGCCGCCACTAACACGGCCATCGCGCGATAGAACGACTTTCTGAACGGTTCGTCGATCACGACCCAGGCGAACAGCAGCAGGACGACGAACGCCAAAGCTACCGGAACGAAGTACCTCTCGAATTTATCCGTGAACCGCTGCGTGGGTGATTTTTGGGTCTCGGCCTCGCTTACCATTTGAACGACGCGTGCCAGCGTGGATTCACTGGCCAGCTTGGTGACTTGAACTTCAAGTGCGCCGCTTCCATTGATCGTGCCCGCGAAGGCGCGATATTGCGGATCGAGCCGATCCGCGTTCGCAGCCGCCTGCTGGGGATCATCGACGGCCCGCTTGTCCACGGGCACGCTTTCGCCGGTAATCGGAGCCTGATTGACGCTGCTTTCCCCCTTGATCACGAACCCGTCGGCAGGAAGTCGTTCGTTGGGCTTGACGATCACAACGTCCCCGAGCTGTAGCTGTTCCACCGGCACTTCTTTAGTGTTGGCCTCGCGACGGACCATTGCGGTTTGAGGAGCGAGCTCGGCAAGGGCTTCGATTGCCCGTTTGGCGCGGCCCATCGCATAATGCTCCAGCGCGTGTCCGAGGCTGAACAGAAACAACAGCAGTGCGCCTTCGAACCATTCTCCGAGCGTGGCTGCGCCAACGGCTGCGACCAGCATTAGGAAATCGATTTCAAGACGGCCAGCACGGATATTCTCGATCGCTTCGCGAAACGTGAAGAAGCCACCAAAAAAGTACGCTACCAGAAACAGACTCCACGGTACCCACGAAGTCATGTCGGTGAACGACGACAGCAGCCATCCCACGAGCAGCAGCGCGCCGCAGATCGCGGCGAAACCAAGCTCCGTCTTCTCGCCAAGTACACCCCCATGTTCCGTTTCGTCTTCTTTCGCGGCAGGCTGGCCGCCAGCTTTCGTGAGTTCGACCGGCGCAGGCAACTTCTCCCCGTCGATCAATCGCACGCCAATCTTTGGCAATTCCGCTTGGATCGCTCTGTCGTTGGTGGATTGGCGATCAAACTCGATGCGCAACATGCCAGCGGGAGACATCGCGGCTTCCAGCACCCCAGTGATTTGTCTCGCCCGAGACTCGACACTGCGGGCCTTGCGGGCGTGCATCGGCTCCGACTTGAGTAGCAAGTGCCCAAACCGCTTGTCGATCTCTGCTCCTGCCCGTTTGGCAAACTCGCGGACCTCCCCGATCGAAAACCGGGCGGGATCGTAGTGAATGCAGATTTGATCCGGCTTGCCATCTTCCGACTTGATTGCATGTGACGAATCGATTCCTGCTTTGGCGGCAAGCAAATTGGCCAAGCGGGTGACGCAGGCGTCACCAGAATCGGGCAAATTCGGTAATAGCAACTGAAGTTCGATTCGTTCTTTATTCATCATTAGCTTCGATCGCGATCAGATTGGATTCAGTACTTTGATAACGGTTGCTTTCTTACTAATTTCTCGGACGACTGGTGTGACTGTTGTTGAACAACTCAGTCAACCTTGCACGGCCAAAAAACTTGGTCGTTTGAATCATGTGCGTCAATGTGCATGATCGTGGCCGGCATGATTGTGACTAATCACACCTCGATATGCTTTGCCGTTAATCGAAACGCTAAGCTTGGGAGAAGCAGACTCGTCATCAATATGCGTTGCTAATTCGACATCGTTTGATTGAAAGCGAGATGATTTACCATTCGGATCACCTGCATCAGCGATCGCAGCTAGCTTGAATTGCTCTGGTTTTCCATCGTGCAACAAGTTGACGATGACTTCGCTTGCGTCGATTGGAACCGCGTTCTTTGCTACGCCGTCAAGGATATAGATCACGACTGATTTCGCATCGTGAACAAGTTCAGCATGAAACTCTTCCTTTCCCAATTCAACGAGAGTCCCGTGATGAGGCCCTTCGCTTGGGTGCGAATGTACCTCAACTGTCGAGGGTGGAGGCATATCCATACCAATTGGCGGTGGAGAGCTTTTGGCCGCTGGCGAAGGCGAATCACCTTTCTCGCAACCGACAAAGAGTACTATACCAACTAGACCGAGCATTACCGCTAACTTGTTCTTCATTTCGATTTCCTTGTAAATTCCTGCTTATCCCAATTCGTTTTTAATGCTTATGTGGAGCTACTTCAAACCCATTTTTGGTTAGCCAGGCCTGCATTTGGTCGGCGGCTGAATGGTCGGCCACGTGAATGTCACGCCAAGTGGGGGCACGGAACTTGATGTCCGAATGCCCC
>JAYVPE010000259.1:0-6446 GCA_043757575.1 Pirellula sp. | reverse complement strand
CTCCTCACTACATGTCACCTGAACAATGTCGCGGCGAAGAAGTTGGCCCCGCAGCGGATGTTTACGCACTCGGCATTACTCTGTTTCAGTGCCTGACTGGTCGAGTTCCGTTTGATGGATTATCACCCATCGAAATTTTCCGATTGCATTGCGACGCATCCATCCCAAAAATGCGTTCACTTGGTGGAGCTACCAGCGATGCCATCCAGGAGGTGATCGAAAAATGCTTGGCCAAAAATCCGAGCGCTCGCTATCAAAACGCAGGCGAACTCTTGCAGGATCTCGAAGGCCTGCTTTCTGGCACTCGAACATCGATTCAACTGCACCCTGCCGTTCCCGACTTCAACGTCCAGGGCGTGTTGCGATACCAATTTCAATGGAAACTCCGTTCTTCCGCAGAAGCACTATGGCCCTATGTTTCAAATACCGACCGAGTGAATAACGCAATTGGGTTGCCTGCGGTTCGATACAAAACGATTCAGGATCCAAAGCTTGGAATGCGACGGATCGCGACAGTGCGTGCAATGGGCATGACAATGGAGTGGGAGGAACATCCCTTCGAATGGATCGAAGGTCGTCGTCTGAGCGTATTACGGCAATTCCCTAGCGGTCCGTTTTACTGGTTTACCAATATTGTTGAACTCAATCCGCAATCGGACGGTGGGACTCTCATCGTACAAACTTTGCAGATGGTGCCGAGAAATTTTATGGGCAAATGTTTCGCTCGCTTTCAAATTGGCAACAAGTCGGAACGCAACTTTGGTCGCGTCTACGAAAAGATAGACGAGTATCTGCAATCCAATTCCAACAGCAGCATCGTTTCAAACGCTTTTGCAGCTTCGAAGACCATGACGCGGGAGCAGAAACGCCGATTGAGCGAACGGTTTTCGAGAGTCCGATCGAGTGCCCAAACTATCGATCCGAGAGTACTCGACACCCTTGAACAGTATTTGGAGTTTGCAAGCGACCTGGAGGTAGCCCGCCTACGACCCTTAGCCTTTGCGGAGCGATTTGGATTGAAGCCAGCGGAAGTCGTCGAGGTATTTTTGCTGGCAGCTCGAGAGGGGGTACTCATTTTGCTTTGGGACATACTCTGCCCGACATGTCGAATCCCATCGGACGTTAAGGAGACGCTCAAGGGACTTGGGGATCACGGGCATTGTGAAGCCTGCAACGCTGACTACGAACTCGATTTTGCTCAGAGCATCGAGTTGATTTTTCGAGCACATCCTGAGATTCGCGTCTCCGAAACACGCACTTACTGTGTAGGTGGTCCCGCGTTTTCTGCGCATGTTGTCGCGCAAGTTCGATTGCAGGCAGATGAACGCCTCAATTTGCAACTTCGCATGAGCGATGGCCAGTATCGATTGCGAGGCCCTCAGTTACCCTACGTTGTAGATTTTCGAGTGGCACCCAGCGGTCGCGTAGGGCGATGGGATGTTGAACTTGCTCGTCCGGTAGCCAAGCACGATGTTCCGACATTACGAAGTGGCGAGCAAGTTCTCTCGATTTTGAATTCTTATTCAGACCCCCGGCAAATACGCATTGAACGCCTTGCGTCGAGGGCTGATGCACTCACAGCGGCGGATGCGGCTCGACTACCCGTGTTTCGCGAATGGTTTCCTGACGAGGTGTTATCGCCCGGACGGATGGTTAGCCTAACTACGGTTACACTGTTGGGGTGTCAAATCGCTAACGCCGTGCATCTCTATGCATCGCTATCTGATCAAGCAGCTTGCTCACAAATATTGCGGCATCTTCAAAACATGGCCAGCATCGTGGCAAGCAATGGTGGCTGCGTGGTTAAGACGATGAGTGATGGCTTGAACACCGTCTTCCCAAGCACCTGCAATGCAATCGCTGCCGCCACACAAATCGCCAAGTCGTCCGTGGAATGGAATATCTCAATCAAGCAAGCGATTCACCAAGGCTCTGCGATTGTGGCGACGATTAACGATCGTTTGGACTATTTCGGCGAAACACCGCAGTTTCTAGAGGAACTATTGCAACGGTCGTTAACGAATGAGTTGTGGATGTCGGACCAGAGTTGGAACGATTCGAATGTTTCATCTACGTTGCAACGGTTCTGGGAGGTTCGAATGGAACCGCCATTGGCGAACTGGCCAAAATGGAGCATCATGCGCGCATCGCCAATCGGGTTAGATGTAGTCAGGGAACACCCGCCGCTGCAAGGGTCAAACGAGTCGCAGGTTTGAAGCTTAGTCTTAGCCTGGGCTGCTAAAACATTGGGGTTGTAGTGCATTTAAAGACTGCGCAACTTTTCATCCCGAAGGGATATCAGACGGTAGCCGGTGGTTGAGCGGAGCGACACCGCCGGAAGAAGTTTCGAACCGTGCGTGCCAATCCGGAAAGGATCGCAGAATCTGTGACCCATTCAGGGTCATTCGCTTGTCATTTCGTTCACCGGGGGTGCGCCTCTTCGCGGCGACCCCCGGCTACTTTCTGCAATCCCTATCGGGATAGAAGAGGAAGTCAAATTACCATCATACGAATTTGGGATCGCGTTTTTCGGTAAACGCCGCCAAACCTTCTATTGCAGCTCCGGTACTGCAAGCGGTCGCCATCATTGCTGCCCCGCTGATTAAATGCGACAGGAGCGATTCACCGATCATTTCGTTGAGCAACCGTTTGCTTAGTTGAACCGATTCCGCAGCTCCGCTCGCGATCTTTTTAGTCATGTCGTACGCTTTGGCCCAAACCAATTCGGAGGCAACAACTTGGTGCACAATCCCTACTCGGTGTGCCTCGGTCGTGTCAAAGCTCTCTGCACCCAGCATCAATCGGGCAGCGACGCCAGCACCGCACCTAAAAGACAACAACGGCGCGACCAAGCCGGAGATGAGGCCATACTTGGCTGCGGGCAATTCAAATCGAGAAAGTGGACTCGCAACGACCAAATCGCTTGCCAGTGTCAAAGCCATTCCCATTCCGTAGACCGCGCCGTCAATCGCAGCAATGATCGGTTTTGGAAACCGCAACATCACTTCGACTAACTCTTGCAATTCGGAGGCGACGTCTTGCCACTGCTCGAACGGTTCACTTTCTTTTGCGATAGCACCCCATTGCTTCAAGTCAATTCCAGAACAAAACACTGAACCGGAGGAAGTGAGTATGACGGCGCGCACCGACTTCTCACGATGGAAATCAGAGAACGCTTGAATCAACTCGATCACCATTTCGCGCGAGAGCGCGTTGCGATTGCCAGGATGATCGAGAATAATCGTGCCGCTGGGCGGTTGTTTTTGTTGCCTGAGCATTGAGAGAACTTGCTATACGGATATTTCGCTTGGGATTTGGTATCCAGCTCGGTAGTCGCGTGTTAGCATCGCGTTTGCTTTCGCGTTGCCAGGGAACGTCTCCGAAATCGGATCCATGATCAATCTAGGACCGACTTGCATTTTATAATTATCGATATGGTTCGACTTCAGGTGTTCCGAGGTGCGTACCCAACTTTCTTGAAAGTTCGCCGGGCCCTTGATATCGTTAAGTTTTCCAGGTACGTCCGCTACGTCCACATCGGTGCCCAATCGAAGCGAGATGTTTGCTAAATGACAAAGCGCGCTAGAAAGATGCCCATCTTCGACGTCTGCGTTGAGGATTTTGTGATCTCGTTTTCGGACTGCATCTTGGAAGTTTTGGTAATGATGGTGATCACCGCCGCCGGAAAATTGTTTGACAGTGTTCCCGAGCAAATCGAAAACCGTACCCCCTTCGTAGGACGCTATGACCACGTAACCTTTAGAGCCTTCGACAATGATTCCAACGTTGGCTCCTTTGTAGGCTTCTGTTGGCAGACCACGGACTTCGAAAACGAGTTGCTTGGAACCAAACTCATGCAGCACTATTTGCGTGTTGGCGGTCTCGCCAGCGTCCTCATATCCCAATCTGCCACCCAGCGAAAACGTTCTATCGCAGAGTTGCTTTTCATTGAGAGCCCAGCGACAAAGGTCCATTTGATGGATGCCCTGGTTGCCTAAATCACCGTTGCCATATGCCCATTGCCAGTGCCAATCGTAGTGAAATTTCATGCGAGTTACAGGCAGGATGGGGGCCGGACCGGACCACAGATCGTAGTCAACGTTGGATGGGACTTCGTAGTTACCTTTGGGGCCGATGGAGACGCGGCGCTTGTAGCAAAGTCCTCTTGCAACCTTGACATCGCCGATGCCTCCCGCATGGATAAAGGCCATCACGTCGCGCATGCCAGGGTTGGAACGACTCTGTGTGCCGGTTTGGACAATACGATTGTGCTTGCGAGCAACTTGGACGAGGCGTCTCCCCTCGGATACGTTGTGTGAAACCGGCTTTTCAACGTATACATCCTTGCCCGCTTGAACGGCCCATATGGCTCCTAGCGAGTGCCAATGGTTTGGCGTTGCAATGCTCACCGCATCGATGGATTTGTCCTCGAGTAGTTTGCGGATGTCTTTGACCCAAACCGGTTTGCGACCACCTTGTTTTTCTGCTGTAGAATCGCACGCGTTTTGCCCAGCACGCTCGTCGCAATCGCATATGTGAGTCACCTCGGTTCCAGGCTTACCAGCAAAACCGTCCATATGCGAATGGCCGCGACCTCCAGCTCCAATGACAGCGACTCCAATGGTATCATTGGGCCCAACTTTGGGTGACAGATTATCGTCTGCTAACGATTGATTTGCAAATCGGGATTGGACCGCCATCGCTGCAGCGGTTGCAAGCATGCTTTGTTCAAGAAAATGGCGACGTGTTGGACGATTCATAACTGGCCTCAGTGGAGTGGAGTGGAGGGGAGGGGAGGGAATGAACGAATCACTAGATTGCGTGTCGTGCTAATTAATTTACACAATTCTTATGGACGATGTGTGGATAGAGTGCTAGCTCGAACCCAAAATATCGAGGGTATGCTGTAAATCGGCTGGTAGAGGTGCTTCGAAACTCATCCTTTGCCCTGTCTTAGGATGGTCGAATTCAAGTTTTGAAGCGTGTAACGCATGGCGTCGTAAAACAATCTCGGAATCCGATTCCAGCGGTGGCAATCCTCGCACTTGTCGGCGCTGCAACTGCCCTCGCATGACGGATGCATGACCGCCATAGAGTCTGTCGCACAGAACGGGGCAGCCAATGTGGGCGAGGTGCAATCGAATTTGGTGCGTTCGACCCGTTTTGGGCTGCACTTTAAGGTATGCATAGCCGGAAAATCGTCTCATCACTTCGAAAAAAGTTTCTGCATCTCGGCTTGAGTGATGGCCAGCTCGGATGGCCATCTTATCGCGTTGATACGGATGGTTGCCGATAGGCTGAATGATTCGGTCTCGGTCTCGATCTAGTGCACCGGCAACAATGGCCATGTACGTCTTGTTGACTTCACGAGATTCAAATTGGGCACACAGCTTGAAATGTACTTCGTTGGTCTTCGCAATAACAATGACCCCGCTGGTGTCACGATCTAGGCGATGCACGATTCCAGGCCGGGTCGGACCACCCGCGTCGCTGAGCTGTTGAAAGTGATATGCCAAGGCTGCCGTAAGCGTACCCGACCAATGACCCTTGGCAGGGTGAACTACCATCCCTGGAAACTTATTCACGATGACGAGGCAGTCGTCCTCGAAAATAATATCCAGCGGAATATTTTCAGGAATTGGCCCATCTTTTGGCGGCGGCGGGAGCAGGTTGACCGTGATAGTCTGGGCAGTGAATACTTTGAAAGCTGGTTTCACTGGCTTTCCGTTCACGCAGACCTTATTTTCCATTACGATTCGTCGTAAGAAAACTCGGCTGTAATTATCGAGAAGAAGTGCGAGAACCAAGTCCACCCGTTTTCCCGAATACTGCTCAGTGACGACAAACTCAAAGTCACGAAGTTCCGCACTGGCATCAGCGGTTTCTAATGCTGCATCATGTGTTGGAATAGGTTCGGCTTCGTCGAGTGGAAGTTCGTCGATTGAATCTGCGTTTGCCATTGACCTATTTCATTTCTCGAATCGGTAACGCAGAAGAACTGAAGTTTACGATGGAGTCTTCTTTTCTGCGGGAGCGTCGTCGACTTTTGGCAACTCAACCTTGGGTTCTTCCCGTCTAGTTGTGGCTGGCAAAGTTGATTCGGCGGGTGCGTTAGGTGGCGACAGCTCTGGCTCTTTTGCAGGAAGAATTATCGGTGGGGTTGTTGGAGCATTACCGGCTGAATTTGTCGGAAACGAAATATTGGGAGCAGTTGGCAAAGTCGGGTTGATGGGAGGATTTTCGATTAGGACTGGCGAGGATGCCCGACTGGTTTTGTACCATGCGTAAAACTCTTCGCCAGCTTTGCTCTCCAACCAAGCTACGCGCTTCGTAGCTTCGGCAATCAATTCGATCCCCATCGCTTTGTTTTGAATTACTTTTCGGTAGAAAGAAAGTGCTTTATCAAGATCGCCCATTCCTTCGGATGCTTGAGCAAGACCGAAATT
>JAYVPE010000258.1:0-6462 GCA_043757575.1 Pirellula sp. | reverse complement strand
CGAATCAGAGGCGTTGACGCTGGCAACCGATTCGTCGCCTGACGCTCCAGGCAAGTTTCCGGCTGCTTGTTTAACGATGGACGGTGCCAACGGCTTTTGAACTTCTGGACCGCCCTGAGTTTCGATCGGTTTCGGAGGATCAGGCACGACTCCTATTTCCTGAAGCACTTTTTCCGTCGCCTTGGCTTGCTCAGCCGGCGTTCGCTGGTTGCAGCCGACTAGACACGCGACGATGGAGACCAGGAGTGCAATCGTTGGGACGACAGATCGAATGTTCATAAGTTGCTTTGATTGAGAAGTTGCCAGTCACTTTCCTTCATAGTAATCCATTTTACGAAATCCTCGAACCGTGCAACCGAGACTATTCAGGTTGTATCGATTGTATTGGCAAGAAAACGGGGAGAAATAAATCGAAATTGGGAGGCTCGATGTTGAGGTGACCTAATCTTGCGTGTTCCTCAATGGACTTTGGGGAACGCATCCTTTTCGTTTTGAGACAGCCAATCCCTTTTACCCTAGAAAAGCAACAGCTATTCTTATGGGCAATGCTCCCAAATTTCAATCCAGCAAACCAGCTAGTGCGCCCGAGTCTACTCAACGCTCTAGCCCGACGTCAAGCTTTCGTTCGCTAGACGGAGATGACCTGGAAGCGCACATGGGCGTATTCCGATACGGTGCATTCGATCTGACGGATGCGATTCGCCCATCCTATGACTTGCAAGTTGTTCCGCGGCAAGGTTTCCGCCACGATTCCTACACGGATCCAAAAACAAATATTCAAGTGCCGGTCATTATGGCCTCGGCGTCCCGTGAACGACTTTTCGAGCTATTTATGGATTTAATCGACTGCCTAGGGAGCGAGGTCGACCTGGTCTTGGAAACGAGCCACAGCGGTGCTTCGGATGAGCACGAAGACCTGTACCGGGAACACATAGACATTCCAGTGCTCAAGAGCGTCCTTTACGATTTCGAAGAAATGCTCCTAAACGACGGATGCACTGGTGTTGCAGTTCTCAATCCTCGGAAACAACAGGAAGTTCAATTCGACGAACACAAGATGTTGATTTGTTACGGATCGCCGCTCGAGTCGTTTGAACGAGTGCTAATCAAACACGACGTTTACCCAGATGAACAGATTCGATTCATTACCGAAGCAGAACACGTTCACAGCAGTACAGACGTTCTAGCAAGAGAATTTTCGAAGTTGCAGTCGCGTCTCGGTATCGATTTCGAATACGTGAACGACGACGGCATGTCATTCGAGTGCTAAAGCGATCAGGAGACTGAAATCTACCGTGGGAGGGGACCGCAAACGTTTAAAACAAAAGGGTCGCTACAAGTCGAAGTCGTTCAAAACATCCGCCTCCCAATGCGAAAAGATGTCGGTCGTGGGGGGACTCAGACGCTTGGGTTGGGCTGACTCTCGTTTCTCGCTTGTCACCGGTTGCAAAGGCTGTTGATTACTATTCACCGACCGTGGGGTAGCCACGCTTAGCACGCTTGGGGCTCGATCCGTTTCGAATGGTCTGCCCACACGGTTACGCGCGAAGTCACCCGATAGCTGGGTGAGTGCAGAGTCGATTGCCTTTGATGTAATCAGGGGCGCCATGGCTGAAGTCACGAGCGGAACGATTTCGCTAGGCGGTGGTGGATCTGCGATGCCTTGAGGATTGGTGTTGCCAGCCCGTCATCGTTCGCCCCGAAGGGGGCAACAACATCGCAGCCCAGGGCAGAGCAAAGCGACGGAACGTCGCGAAGCGCCGCCCTGGGAACCGCAGAACGCCTAGACGTTGCCCTGAAGGGGCCGCACAAAATACATTCGTCAACGATGGATTGTTTATGTAGCCCCTTCAGGGCAAATGGTTTGACGCGTCTCTTTGGCGATACGGTACGTGGCCCCGACGTAGCATTCGTTACCTGGGAAAGGATGGTCGACATCGCCGATTTATTCAGCCGCCTTGAACGCGACGCAACGACGCAGTAGCCCTCTGAGCTGGCTATTGCCTATAGTTTGTGGCCCTGCGACTCCGTTCGCAGGGGACGAAGCTGTCAGCGGGCGGAGCCGCTGCCCCACAAATGTCTACCAATAGAATTTCGCCAGACTCAGCTTGGATGGAAAGTTTATCTTTCACCAATAAAAGTTTTCCATGACCATATCGCCCTTGTTTCCAAACCCGCTTTCCATCATTTAGATCATGGCATCGCCATCGAACGCCGTACCATTTTCGCCGAAACGCGTGTCATAGGCAATCCACTCGCTGTCCGGCGACCACACGCCGAAGTTGGTGAGGTTGTTCCCTTTTGGGCAGGAGGTCGTACGACGTTCCATAACTATATTATTAGTTGGCGATAGGCTCGCATGTCATGCAATGCCCCTTGACTAAGATCTCGCTGATGCGGGAGATATTGAGCGACTTTTTCATTTTTTCATCCGGCAGTCCAATTCCATTCATACACGCAACCGTCCCGCATTCCACGCAGACGAAGTGCGGATGGCTGCTACGGTCGTGCGATGGATCGCGTATCTCGAATCGCCATACGTGGTCACCTAACTCGGTTCGGCTAACCAATTCTGCGTCCGTCAAGTCACTTAGATTTCTGAAAACGGTCGCCTTGTCGAATCCGATAGGTACAAGTTTGTCGGACAGCTCGGCGTGCGTTTGAGGCTTGCTGCCTTTCCGAAGCGTTATCAGTACGGAGATGCGTGCGGGCGTGCTTCTTAACCCAGCTGCTCGTAAAATTTCACGCACTTTTTCTATCTCATCTGTGTCTTTCTTCTTGCTCATAATGTTACCTTTTCCGCGCTTGTGGCTCGCTAAGCAGTCTTTTTATCGAGGAAACGCGATAAGCGATCTTGGGTTGCAGGTTCGGAGTATTGTAACTTTCCAAAACCATACTCGGCACCCTCTGCCACAGCAACAAGCTGTTGCTCAGCGTAATTCGTGATGATCATAGTTGGAATTCCTTTGGTCGCAGCGTCTTGTTTCAGATGCCGAAGTATTTCGATCCCGTCACTATAGTCGATATCCAATTTTCGATTGATAACGATGAGGTCCACTTTTTTTTCGCTTAGTAGTTGCAGTGCGTCGCAAAGTTCATGTGCTCTCAATACAACGACGTCAAAATGGCTTGTCAGCATTTTCACTATCGCATCGTGATCTGGATTGCAATTGCCGATGTCCAAAACAGTATTTGTCATTTTGCGTCAAGGATCGCGTTTTCTAGAGTTCTCACAAGAGTATCCTGCAGGTACTTTTGCATCAATTGGCGCGTTGTATCGAGCATCGTTTCAATCCGCTTCGTCACGCCAGAAAGAATCGGGCCACGATCGATCGAAAGAGCTCGCCGTTGAATACCCTCGATTTGTTCTGACATAGTTTCGAATGATTTGACCCGTTTGAGCTCTTCGAGAAATTTCTCGGCCTTAATCAAGTCTTTTTTGCGGATCTCTTGCCGGATTCTGGACTCCAAAATCTTCCGACGGATCACCAATTCAAGAACTTCGCCTTGCAAACCTTTCAAAAACGCTTCCGTTTCTAAACGGCGACGGTCGTCTGGCAAGTCCGCTTGTTCGATCGGTTTCATACCGTTTACGATCGGTAACCTAGCCAACAATGTATCGCCGTTCTTAACATAGTAAAGGTATAATGGGAGATTGATTTTGATGAAGCCCTTTGGCTTCTTGGGAGGCGAATTATTGGACAAAACGGGAACAGACGTATCGATGACTCTGTATTCAGGGGGCGCGACCGGTTCCGTAGCCAATTTTCGTGCGTTGGCAATACCTGCCGTTTTGCTTTCACTAGGGGGATCGTACTGTATCGTAGGTAAATCCTGAATACCAATAGGTAGGATCCCGCGCCAGTCGGTTCTGCCAACCATTTGCAAATCTTCACCGCCTGGCGTCCGTCTATATACTTCTGCGCCAACAACAGAATTGCCAGGCGAGTGTTGGACCGCTAGCTTGAGGCTTGAGTCAGGATATCGGGGGTTTACCCGGAGGCCAACTCGCTGCGTTCGTCGGTTCTTTGCTGAGGAGAGCGAACCGCGACTTGCGGTAAAGATCGCTCCATAAAGTCTCGATACGCTGTCGATCTTCTCAGTAACCACCACGAAGGTAAACGGGATTGCTTGCAACGCGGTGGGATTACCATTGGAATCGTCCCTTCGAACAATCGGCAAAATTACATCACCCGGAAAGACACGAATCGGGTGGTTTTCTTTTGTCAGAAGCCCGGCAGCTTTAACTCGCAAAACGGCAGTCTTGAGATCCGACTCTTCTATACGCACAATAGGCGAGAATGCCTCTTGTGCGAGGTCTGCAATGGCGCGTGGAATTTCCTGCTTGGTGAGTACTTCGGTCGACGCAATCTCGCCCATTCTTCTTACGAATGCGTCCAGTTCCTTCACTTGGATCCTAATCGATTCTCCAATTTTATCGACGGATGCAAGGAATACTTTATCGTTCTCTCTTAACAACGCTTCGGGTTGCCAAGGCAATCTTGACTGGATGTGTCTTGCGACTTTCGTGAATTTTTCCAGATCCATTTTTTGAATCAGGGCGGCGATGACTTCCCCAGACGCTAGCTGTTTACGCAATTCTTCATTGCTACCGTCAAATGGTTTGACGATCCCATTAAATTCAGACCATTGCTTTTTGTCTAGGAACGGTGCGATATCTCTTTGCAATGCTGAAAACTGTAGGGGTTGAATAACAATCTTCTTCATTCTTTCAATCGCAGCTTCCAGGGTGCGAACACTTTGCAGACTGGCTGCTCTAGCCTCTAGGTCCGCCAAGATCTCCTTGTCTTCTTTACTCAGTTTTTTGGGTGGCTTTTTTGGATCCTCTGGCGGTTTAGGCGGAGGAGGGTTTAGTTCTAAAAACGCTTTTTTGGCCTCATCCGATTTCCCAACCACCAAAAGCAACTCGCGTGAAAGCAATTGTTCGACAGTCAACTCGTCTAATCGATAGAGTACTGACCCAAACAAGGCGTCGGGTGTTGACTCGACTTGGATGGACCATGTCGCGCCAAAATTGATTTCAGCGAATTCAGCTATCTGGCGATGGATTTCTCGCTCAGAGTCCTCGCTCAGAGACAACGACGGAGCGATGCTCAGCCAAACTTTGACACGGTATGGCGAGTACTCCCAAATTTCCTGAGCCAGGACATTTCGATCTTCGGCGCATGTCAATGCGACGATCGATAGGACTAACACAAAACCGAAATGAAAAGCGGACGATATAACTCGATGGTGTTGTTTCATCGTGCCTGAAGCCTCCACTTTTGGACGTCTTGATACAAACCCGTTGGCTTCTTTGCAATCCCCAACACTTCTCGTCGGTAAGCGAACGTATCTCCTACTTGCCACAAAGGAAGAATGGGCAAGTGTGCGGCAACTAGGGCATGCAAATCTTGGCAGCGTTGCCGAACCTCGCGCCAATTTCGGGCGATGCTCAACTCGCCCAATGCATGAACGATAAATTGGTTGTTGGATTGAGCAGGGCCACCGATACCAAGTAGTCGTTCTGCGTCTGTCGCCGGTTCCCAAACTGCTGCCGAAACATAAATAAAATCCGCTTCCGATTCTTCGTTCGGCCCAGGCATGTTCTTGAGCACCACGAGCTCAGCCGGGACTTCGATCAGCTTCCAAGCTTGAACGATGGCTTCGCCTGCAACCTTGGCAGACTCATAATCGGGTACTCCTAACTTGATGGTCGGAATAGGCGTGAAAATTTCCTGTCTCTTTTCAGCCTGATTCTTTAGTTTTGCTTTGGTCAGCATCAGCAAAACCTTGGCAAGGCGAGGATCGTAGGCAACGTTGTCTACGCTCTTGTTGTACGCGTAAGCGATGGGATCCGCATCGGTTGCACCAAATGGAAAAGGACCGCTAATAACTCGGCTAACGTTGGAACTACTGTTGCCTAAAATTTCGCCATTCAAGATACCCTCGCGATTGATCGCATAGAGTAGTGCTCGCCGAAACTCCCGATCATCCATGTAGGGATTCTTGGTCCTGGGGATCAGCATATGCACCATCGGCAACGCATACTGATCCATACCGACGCTGGTAACGGTTCGAAGTCGGTTTGCATCGGCTGGAAAAAGCCGATCAATTATTTCGATATCGCCCCGCATCAAATCAACTACCGCTTTCTGTGGATCCGAATACAGAATTTCTTGAATTTCTCGCGGCTGGTAATCTGCGGGTGGATTTGTTTCGGCCCATTCAAATCGCTTCAGTCCTGGCTCGCTACTCTTGAGTCGGTAGAGGGAATTTGAGACCTGATTGCTATTCTTGACATTCATTTGCCATTGCAGGAACGCCTGCGGCAATACGTGCGGTCGCCTCAGTTTTAATTTCACTTTTTCTGTCCCAAAGACAGATACAGAGTCTACGATCGATGCCCAGCCTGGAACATAAGTAGCATTCCCAACCGTGGCTCGATCGAGAAACGCTTGA
>JAYVPE010000257.1:0-6498 GCA_043757575.1 Pirellula sp. | reverse complement strand
GTGGACGATAACAATGAGGACTTGCCAAAGCCGTTTGGACCGACAATGGATGCCATCGATTTCGAAGTTGTCTTGCGGATTTTCGAAGCAAGTTCGTTCGCTTGAATCTGTAAGGTACTATTCATGTTCGGGTTCACAGTCGTTTTGCTTTCCTACCACCATTCTATTTCAACGTTGCTCCACGGACGCAGGCTTAATTACGGAATCAGATTCATTCGTTGGCCACCAGCCGGGTTGGGGGAGTTTTCCTTGACGGACCCAGCGTCGCTCGTCGGCTCGCCATTCGGCGCGGTCGGCGATGGTCTTGTCTTGTCTACGTTTTTGGTTTGGGCGACGCTCTTCGTTGAACATCCGATTTCGAAGTTCTGCCCCTTGAAAATCAGGTACTTTTGCCGCCGGATCCGACAGCTCAAATCCAGATACAATGGAAGCTGCCCGCAGGAGATCCAGCCAAGAGCGATCTGGATCGCACCAAACGATGAACGGAACGTGCAACGTCTGGCGAGCGAGAATTTCTCGAATCTCTTGCGTGAGCCATTGCTGGAGGGAGTCGGTCATCAGTGTTCTTTTTGAAAAGCCTAGGTGATATGTGTTGTTTGGATATTTCCCCAATGTCTCGCAAGGTATTCTACGACGAGCCGGCGATGGCATTGCTTGGGCAAATGCTCACTACAAAGTAGGCATCCACCTTCGATCAATTCCTTAGGGACGGAAGTCTGAATGCTTCTCTTGTCCATCAGTTCTAAAAACTCACGCTCATAGACACTCCAATCACCTTTGTTCTTCTTGTATTCGTCCAAAATGCTTTTGGTCGGTGCGAGCTCGGGAAGATGCACATATTCGATGTCATGAAGTCCCTTGAGGAAGAATTCGAGATCGTCGCGTTTTGCAAACCCAGCCAACTGAGAAGAGTTATTTAGCCGAACATCAACAAGTCGAACGACGCCAGCCTCATGCAGCTTCGTAAAAAAACTTTTTGCGGACTTCTTCGTGAAGCCTATTGTGAATGTATGTAATTGTTCCATCGCTTAGTTTTCCTCAGCCGAATTCGCACTAGCGAGTGACGTCCGCTTATAGGCGATCAGGTCGCCTTGCCTCGTATAGGCGTCGTTTAGCAGTTCATCCTTGGAAAGAAACAAATCCTGTTCCGGTAGCCCAACCAACTTCAGCAACCTCATTTCGGCATGTTCATGTGACTCGCAGTCACCTGGTCCGACGATGTGACTGATTGCGACTTCGTTTCGAAGGTGTCGACAAACCAAAATCGTTCGATGGCAAGTCAATGGATCACGCTCGGCACATAGAAGTGCAATGCGGTGTGTTAGCATTCCCGATCGAAGGCGTTGAATTCCGCGAGCAAACGCCTCAGTCCCGGCGATTAACTCGTACTTGGCAAAATTATCGACATAACATTTCTCCTCGCAGCGCCGGGCACCGAGTTCTTCACCGAGAAACACATATTGAATACGATTTGCTAGCAGCTCACGCTTTAATGCATCCGAATTGAATTGGGGACAGAAATTACTGTATGGAGATGACCGTACGTCAGCAATCGCGGTGACGCAATTCTCCTTGAGCATTGCGACAAAGCTACCAATCCCAAGCGTCGAGTGTCCGATCGTAAATAGTTGCAATTCGTTTGTGTTAGACGATGTCATAGTTAGGCCTCGATAATCGTTGCAACGACCTTGTAGTGAAATCCGTTGAAGGCTGGGGCAAGACTGACGACCAAAAAGCAACCCTCTTTTCCGCCAATCTTGAACTCTTTCGTGGACTGACCCTTGGGTGGAAATTCTGAGCGGTACCTATCCAAGAATGCTGAATCGGTAATTCCAAGGTCGTACTGTTTGCTGTTGTAAGTAAACAACGCGCGACGGCGCGGTTTATATTCGGAATCCCATTGTCGCCATCCGAATTGAACGGTGACAGACTTTAGCGAAATAAAGAAAAGCGATTGTTTTGGAGGCTTTAAGGTAATCGCCGTGGCTGAAATGCGATCCGATGGTTGTGCCTTTTCGAGCCAGAGATCCTGTGGAACCTCAACTAACAGATTCATACTTGGTTTTTCAAATTTGGGCGTGAGGCATTTCCATTTTGCATTTGTTGCAATTAGCCAATTTTCTGGTTGAGTCGACTCGTGCGTATTCGCAGAAAGTTCAACTTGGACGAAATCAAACACTACGGGACTTCGACCGTTGGTCAACTGCGATTCCGACGGATAGAGACCACCTTCGTCGTGTGTACTTATTGGACGAATCCAAGATTCAATTTCATAGTGGTTACCCTTATCCCTTACTTCTCGACCAGCAATGCAAGTACTGGGATGATGCTTGAACGAGTTAGCTAAGATGACCAGTATCTTCGTTACGTTCATGTTCGAGTACCACTTAACGCAGATTTACAATTCAGGCAAATATGTCGGGATATCCAGACTGGAACAACGCTGCATTTTATGCACTGATGTTTCATTGCGAGTCTCCTGGCCACCAGCCGGGTTGGGGTAGTTTGCCTTCGCGGACCCAGCGGCGTTCGTCGCTGCGCCATTCGGCGCGGTCAGCGATAGCTTTGTCGACGTCTTTCTTTGCCAGAACGTCCGCCGCAAGTAAGCCTGCCTTTTGTAATGGTGCGATGTTGACTCGGACGCCGTCGTTGATGTCGGGGCTGTAGGAACTCTCCTGGGCGATGAAATCTAAAGCGGTTGCGGGTATCGCGCGAGTGCCGTCAAGTGAACAATAACGATCGAGCGGTTCATCTGCTAGCAGCTTGGTTAGATTCTTTGTTGCGAAGCCATCGATCGAAACTTGCGCGAGTTTCGCATCGAAGTCAGCCAGTTCCTGAATCGCGTCCTCTAACTCTATTCGACGCTTTTCCTGAGCATCACTGCGAGCGTCAACAGCCACGGCAACGATTCCACGAAGCTCTGTTTCCATCCGATTCCGCAGCGGGCCGACATACTGCGAACGAATCTTAGGCAGCGTGTCCGCATCAAGCTTGTGATAATAAACCAAACAAGAAAAGGCCGGCGACTTGCGAGCCGTGAACTTGCCGCTTTGCAACTGCCAAGCGATTGCACGCTTCTTGAATTGTTTCGTATGATGCTTGAAGAACTCAGTGGCCAGCCAGGCGTCGAGCGGCTTGCTCATCAGTTCGGTGAAGTCAGAGGCATCTGCCTTGTCATCCCTCAGTCGACTTTCTACACGCTCCGAAAACGTCGATTCGTTAGCCAGCGGCGTGAGCGGAATAATGCCGTCTGGATCGGCCCAATCGGGGATCGGTTCGTCGGCATCGATTTGCTTTGGCCAGCGATGGCCAAGCAATCGCAATGCTGTGACAGTGACTCGATCGGTCCAAATTCGCCGCTCCTCCGAAAGGCATCTCCATCCTTCATTTTCAATTCCGTCTTTGAGTATCCAATAGATTGAGACGGGGTGTACGTCAAGCTCTCGAGAGATTGCCTCCAACGATGTCTCCGAAGGAATTTCTTTCTTCGTGTCACTCGATGCGATTTCACGCTCGTCAACGTCGCAATCGTCAACGAGTGTATTTACGTCTTCCTGGAAAGAGATCTCTTGTGGGGTATCATTCACTCCGAAACCTTGGCGAAAAAGTTCCGAAACGGATCGCTTCAGTTGCATTAGTGTGTCGACTGACTGGTTTCGGCGTTTTACGTCGTGAACTAGATCTTTGAATTCGGCCTGTCCAACGAAGGAATAAACGCTAGTTTCTGGCAGGGCGTCGAATTCAGAAAGCAATTCGGACCATCCTGCCGGAGATCCGAGTTGTTGACAGCATTTCGCAATATCCTTCGGGCCGATTTTGTATGCGTGAAACGCCGCTCTCTCGATGGCAGCTTCAAGCACGAGCCGAATTGCGTTTATCGCGAAGTGTGACAACAGTGCGTCGTCAGTGCGTCGACTAACAATGTGTGGATCACAAAGGCGTTCCGTAATAGAAGTAGATTGTTCAAAAGTGGCTGCGGCAACACACTTCTGCCCAAGAAATGCGAATTGCCTATAACATTGTGGAACGGGCAAGGAACTCACGTAACCAGTTCTGAATTGTTGCGTTGGCGATAGAGCACGAAGAAGAAATGTTACGGGTCGTGAGTTTGCAAAAGCTGCGAGCCCATCGGAATCTCCATCATGAGCTAAAATAACGGGGCCTTTCGCATCAAAGATTCGTCCGGAATCGAAAAATCGTAACGCTAGGGAGCCGCGGGCAATGTCGGTGTACGTATACCCTTTCCGAAAGTACAAGTCACGACTCGGAATTACTGGTGCCTTCATTTGGCGAATCCTCGCGCCATCGTTTCCCCAATCAACACAGAGCCATTCGAGGCCTGCCCACCGTCGATATCCTCCACCTTTAAGATATGGTACCCATCTATTGCCTTCGGGACATTCCCAGAAACACCGTACAAATCGAGTATTGTTTGTTGTGTGCAATCCCTCGCGAACGTACGAAACTTCGCCAAAACTTGGAAGCGTGTTGAATAGTGACAACCAATTATCTCCCAACCAGTAGGAGAGTGGACTCTGAGGTAGGAGAGCGAATTGCGATTGCTGAGGTTTAAACGTAAGTTCTGGCATTCTCCCGATAGCACAATTCGCGATTGTCATTGCTTGCATTTCGGATTTTTGAGGATCTACCAAACGGAAGCATGAGATTGTGTGATTCGGTGATGGGACGCCAACTCGCCAACAAACAAGCACTACGTTGCTTGGGGGATCAACCTCGCTGAAGGCATGGCGTCCAAGTTGCGCGATCGTTTCGATGCCGCAGGTTCGTAGTATACCGTTCTTGTCGCATGTTCTTAGGTCGCTGAATGAACTCAGGAACATCCATGTTTGGGGAACAACGACTGCGACGTAAGCGTCACTACCACCAAGTGATGTAGAACGCAACATGAACGCTGCATAAAGATCCTTCCTGCCTGTCGGGTAATCTCGCCCAAGCTGAGACTTGAGAAGATTTGACATGTTGTTCTTGCCCATATACGGCGGATTTGCAACGACCACGTCGTATTTTCGGCTAAGCAAATCAACGAGTCGAAAGCCGGCACGGGTTTCGTTACCGAGCATTTGATCTTCGAACTCACCTGATTCGCGAGCTCGCTCGGTGAAAGCGTCGATTCCAGCTTTGGCACGGTAGAATAAGCGGTCGCCGAACTCGTCGTCGGAGATTTCTTGAAATGGCAACAAGCCGCTAAGTGCATCGGCGGTCATTTCTGGGAATAGAAAATTGGCTTCCTTCTTCGTTCGAATTTGACGTTCCCAGAGCGCATGTTCTTCTTCAATTATCTCGTGCAAATCCTCGGCGGGTCGAGCAAGGCTGCCAATCTCGTCGATGTGTTCCATCGTCTGAGCAAACTTGCGAAGGACGCGAGCAACCGAGGGCTCTTGTTCAAAGCCGGTCAAGAATTCTTCCCATGCCGGTCCTCTGAGATGGCTGGCGGTGGCTGCGACCAGATTGGTGGCCGAGCCTGAATAGTCAATTGCTCTTTCAGCGGCCTTCATCCACAGCGCCGCTTCAGCAATCTGGACAGCGCGGGCATCGATATCAATACCGAAAAGATTGTTTTCGAGTATGGATTGGCAGATTGCCATTGGATCGGAAAGCAATCCCTCTTCAAGATACATGTCGTAAAACATGTCAAAGGCTTCGATTAGGAAGTGACCACTGCCGCAGGCCGGATCAAGGAACGTGATTTCGCGCAGCGGCTTTTGTTGAACTGGAGCGCGATCAGCATCGCGGACATAGTATTGCCAACCAGGGGAAACCCTCACCCCCGACCCCTCTCCCGGAGTACCGGGCGAGGGGAGTGAAGAGTTGGGATACATTCCGAGCCATGTAGCGCCAAGCGAATTTTGCACGAGGAACTTGACCATGTAGTCTTCGGTGTAGAGCTGAGTCGCCGGTATGATGTCGGCTCCAGCGATCTTGGCACCTTTGACGGTTCGGACCTTCTCGAAAACGCGATCTTTCTCTTCGGTGTTCCAATACTGATACGTCCATCCGAGCGAATCAGCCGCTTGGAAGATAGCGTCGCTGGCGCGCATTTGACTACGCACCTGAACTGTTCCTGAAAGCCAATCCAAACATTGCTTTAAAGTCGATGGTGATGGTCTTAGCGCGATGGCGGGTGCGCTGGGATCAAACAGCATGGGGAGGCGCTGAGCCTGTTCCGTAAAGACCTTATTGAGCATGGCGAACCGGCCATCGTCTTCGGTCTGCGTCAAGCTTGGATCTCGCTGGATCATTCGATGATGCTCTAAGGATCGACCGCCATACGCATCCTTTTGCAGGATCGCTTCATCGATCAACTCTCGTGCCTCCATGCATCGAAGAGCCAATAGCCGATTGGCCCATGTGTAAGCAGACTCGCGCACGAACTCGCGGACTGATTCACTTCTCGACACACCCGCTTCTACACGCAATTTGAGGTAGCCATCGACAACACGCCGCGCCTGCTGATCTTCCAGCGTCAAATTTGGCATT
>JAYVPE010000256.1:0-6512 GCA_043757575.1 Pirellula sp. | reverse complement strand
TAGTTTTTAGGTCACTCTATTTGGGATGCTTCCTTGCCATATCAAGGAATAGTTCATATCGAGCCTTCATTTCGACGATGCTATCGCCGCCGAATTTCTCGACGAAGGCCGCAGCAATTTCGAAGGCGACGACATGCTCTACTATGATTGCGGCCGCCGAGATCGCGCAGACATCGCTGCGTTCGTAGCTGGCCCGATGGGGTTCCTTGTCCACCATGCGGATGGAGTCCAGCGGTTTTCTGAGAGTGCTAATCGGTTTTTTCGCAGCCCGAATGATCAGTGATTGGCCATTCGTCATTCCACCTTCCAGCCCGCCGGCATTGTTCGACGGTCGAGTGTACCCTAGATTGGGTAGATGGCTTTGCATTGCATCGTAATGAATAGGATCATGGACCTTGGATCCTTGGGTGCGAGCTGCTTCGAATCCCATCCCAATTTCGACACCTTTGATCGCTTGGACAGCCATGACGGCTTGGGCAAGTCTTCCGTCCAATTTGCGATCCCATTGTGCATGTGTCCCCAACCCAAATGGCAAGCCATCGACTCGAACCTCGACAATACCCCCCAGCGTATCGCCCTCGTTGGCCATTCGATCAATGTACTGTTCAGCCTCTTTGTCTCGGGATGGATCTACTGAATAGATGCTGCTCGTTTCACGCGTTTTTCGAACTTCTTTCAAGTTGTGTTGAAGCGATTCACCACGTCCAATCGGCATGGCACCTAGCTCCAAAACGTAGCCGATCGTTTCGATCCCAAACTGTGAAAGCAATTGCCTAGCTAGTGCTCCCGCTGCAACGCGAACCGCTGTCTCTCGAGCACTAGAACGTTCTAACACTCCGCGAATCGAACCAAGGTATTTGATCGACCCGGTCAAATCGGCATGTCCAGGCCTTGGACGTTCCAATTCCTTTAGCCGCTCCAATTTGTAGTCGTTGTTGACAACTTGAAGTGCAATTGGGGAACCCAAGCTGGTCGATTGCCAAACTCCAGTCAAGATATCGACTGTGTCCTGTTCCAGTTTCTGTCGACCGCCACGGCCGTAACCTCCCTGCCTAAGCCGCAATTCGTGATTGATCATATCCTGATCAATCGTTAATCCGGCAGGAAACCCATCAATGAGAGCCAGCAGGGCTTTCCCGTGCGATTCTCCAGCGGTCCAATAGCGAAGCATAAGAGTTTCGAAATTCGTTCAGAGGTAAACTAGCAAAAAAACCATTCTAGTTGTCGTCAGCACCTAGCCAAGCCGCAATTGGCAGTCACGATCTCTTGTTTTATAGCCCACAGTAAAGCCTAAACGAATGAAAAACTCAGCTAATCCTGAAATCATAAAGCAATATCAAGTCGGCTACTGCACCAATGTCCACGCTGGGAAAGATCTACCGAGCGTTCTCGATAATTTGGCAAATCACTGTTTCCCAATTCGAAAGTTGGTGGCTTTTGATCAACCGTTGTGTGTTGGACTTTGGTTTTCAGAAGTTTCGGCCGCACAAGCAAACCAGATGGAGCAATTAGCTCGGCTAAAAGACAAATTGGCAGAGTTTCAGTTGGTTCCATTCACGCTGAATGGCTTTCCGCAAGGTGATTTCCACAGTCAAATCGTCAAGCACAGAGTCTATCAGCCTACCTGGTGGCAGCAGGAGCGACTCGAATACACGCTCAACTTGGTTCAATTGCTGGACCAGATTCTTCCCCATGGTCAAATCGGCTCCATTTCAACACTGCCAATTGCTTGGGGTACCCCCGAACCGAGCCGCGAACAGCTCAAGCGTGCGGCATCACAGCTTGTACAAGTCGCAAGGGTGCTGCACCGGCTCTTCGAACAAACAGGACGAAAAATCGTTCTGGCTATCGAGCCTGAACCGGGGTGCTATCTGACCGATAGCTCAACTTTCCGTAGGTTCTACAACCAATACCTACGGTCGCCTGACTTGCCCGACGGAACATCAGAAATCGTCGGAAAATACCTGACTCTTTGCCATGATGTATGTCATGCGGCAGTGATGTACGAAGACCAAAAGCTGGAATTGCAACAACTGAAGAATGACGAAATTGCAATTGGGAAAGTTCAAGTATCCTCAGCCATCCAAGTCGAATGGGACACATTGTCGATGCTGGAGCGAATGGAAGCGTACGAACAATTACGAGGCTTTGCTGAGGATCGCTACTTGCACCAAACCAACTGCTACGATGAGACAAAAACAAAAAGCGAATTGGTTGAGGACCTTCCGATTGCATTATCCTCAGTATCGTCTCCCGCAAAACTTTCGGGGCAATGGCGAATTCATTTTCACGTTCCAATCTACTTGCAGAAACTCGGTTTGATTTGTTCGACACAGAACGAGATTAGCATTCTGCTTGACATACTCTCTGGCCCTGCATCTCAAAGGCCTGAGTTTACAGGACACTTTGAAGTGGAAACGTACGCGTGGGGTGTGTTGCCAGAAGCGATGCGATTGGAGAGCTTGAACGAAGGAATCGCAAAAGAAATCGTTTGGCTAAAAAATCATCTGCTTGGGCGAGCGGCGATTTGAAAACTAAAGCAGGATGTGTCAGGCTGGATTCAGTTGTGGACCTAAATCTTCGCGGATGTTTTTCGCTTGGCTTTCCAATTCTCGATTCTGTGTGATCGTAACGCTTCAGAATTCGGCGGCAGCAGCACCGATTCCTCTCGAAATCCCCACAAATTGTGTGGCTGAAATCCGGGGAATTCCGTCATGAAATCCTCGCCAGCCAAATGCATAGAAACAAGTAGTGCTATGTCGCGAAACTCTGCGGTGTACGCTACTTGCGGAGCGAATTGATTTCCAAATCCTTGTAATGGAATGTTTATGCATTCTGTCTTATCGTCTAACCACTTTTCAATCATTGGCAAGTCGGCCCGACTTCCGAATCGATAAATCGCCTGCATCGATCTTATGAATCCAAACGGTTCCTTTTTGAATTGGTCTGATCCGAGCAACTTCAAAGCAACCTCCTTTGCTTGCGGATAATCCTTTTCGACAAAAAGCATCAAGCAACGTGGCAGCTCCTCCTCTAGCCTTTTCGACCATCCTAACATGAGGCGTTCCAGTGACTTCCGGGATTGCGGATCACTCATAAATGGGCTGAAAGGCGCCGTTCCAAATGTTCGAGCGCTCAATCTCTCTAAACTACGATCCGTCAAATCATCCGCAACATTAAAGCAATACAACATGGCAAGTGCGTCGGGCAGCTCGGAACCGATTAGGTTCATATTTCTTTCGCTGATGGATGCGGCAATGTCTCTAGCTTTGTCTAACGCTTCTTTCTTGGTCGTTAGTTCTGCAAAAACCAATTCAGGATACGTGTCGAGAAGCATTAGAAAAAGCATTTTTGCATTTCGGTTTGTTCCGCTGACTTGAGAAAAACTGCTCCAACCCTCAAATCCCTGCGTTTCTGTTGGGTCGATCGATCTCAAAAACAAGCGCATTTGGTTTTGCTTCCGATCGTGTTTAATCCTTGCGATGATACCACTTAGCCGTACTCGAGCTTCCAGGTCGTCACTGGTCAGTCCATTCAACGCCTGTTCGAGCTCGGGAAGCAATTTTTCGTCGGATTGCGAGAGCAGTTCCATAGCGGATTCTCTTGTGGCAAACTCAGAACTGCCTAAGCGTGCAACCAATCCTACGATCAGTTCAGCCTCGATCCGCTTCGGTGAATCTTGTGCTTGGCACGCCGAAAGCAATGAAATCGAAACGAAAAAGCAAAGGTAGGCGCCTAACCGCTTAACCCAAAACATCGCACGAAACGCCGCGAAGAAAAATCCCGTTGAAAAATACTCTGACACACCAACTCCTACAAATCGCTAATACATTGTCCAGCTTGGCAACTTCATCGCGAGCTTTCGGTGGCTCGGTTGCCAACAGGCCGTTACACCTCCTATTTTAACAAGTTGTGCGGGTTGGCGGCGTTAAGTCCGAGAAAAACTCCTTGATGTAGTCTTCAACTCCAGCTAGACTTTGCTAAGTTCAGGGATTTGCGGCCGCTTGCAGCCTAACTGCTAAATAGCCACTGATGTTCCAGAGCTTCCTCGAATCCAAGCTCTTTCCTAGCTTCCAATTTTCGGGATGCTTTTTAACATCAGCGACCAAGACCTAGCTCGCAATTGTGAGCTAGCTTGCCAGTCGGGAACACGTAGGCTGCTCTCTGTCGCAATTCTGAAGTCATTCGTTTAATCTCCTTAAGACTCTAATAGCACATGGAAAACGCAACCATCGTGGATAAGCATTCGAACGCAACGCGTCCTAGCGTGGAAACTCCACCCGAACTCGCAGTCCAGCGAGCGGGCCTCAGCACTACGAGCGTGCACGCTGGCGAGGCTAGACGCAAACCCAGCGATGCAATCACTGACTCCATCTGTTGTAGTAGCACTTTTACGTTCGAGTCGACGCAAAGCATTATCGACTATATCGAACAAAAGCAGGATCGCGAGGAATACGGTCGATACGGAAACCCCAACGAAAAAGTGGTAGAGCGAAAGCTTGCCGCGTTGGACGGAGCCGAGGAAGCGATTATCTATTCTAGCGGTATGGCCGCAATCGTCGGACTTCTGATGGCGAAACTTAGCTCCGGTGACGAAATCGTCATTTTCGACCAATGCTATCATCGCAGTCGCGAGTTTTGTTCGAAGCACTTATCCCGATTCGGAGTCGTAACGCATCCAGTTGAAACGGGCGACTTCCACGCAATGAACGCCGCGATCAATAGTCGCACCAAATTGCTGATCAGTGAGTCACCAACCAACCCTCACCTAAGCGTCATCGACCTTGAGCAGTTTGCAACCTTAGGGAAATCTCGCAAGGTCGAAACCCTAATCGATGCGACGTTGGCGACACCCTACAACATTCGTCCCATTGAGTACGGTGTCGACTACGTTTGGCACTCGGCCACCAAGTACATGGGCGGTCATAATGATTTGCTCGCAGGTGTCATTTGCGGTTCCAAGGACAAGCTGGAAGAAGTGCGCAAGCTGCGAGGCATCCTCGGCGGAATCAACTCGCCGCACAACATGTACCTGTTGGAACGAGGGTTAAAAACGTTTGCCCTGCGAATGGAACGCCATAACGAAAATGGCCAGCGAATGGCTGAGTTTCTTGAAAAGCACCCTAAAATTGAAAAGGTCTTTTATCCTGGTTTGAAATCTCATCCGAGCCACGAAACTGCCAAGCGAACGATGAAGGGATTTGGCGGTCTCATTACGTTCTTAGTTCGCGATGCGGATTGGAAACAAACAGCGGCAATTATCGACGCATGCACCATTCCGAAAATCGCGCCAAGCCTTGGGGGAGTAGAATCGCTGATTGAACAGCCGTTCGTCATGAGTTATTTTGACTATTCGCCAGATGACCGAAAACGCTTCGGTATCGCTGACAACATGATTCGAATGTCCTGCGGAATCGAAGATTCAGAAGATTTGATCGCGGATCTTAAGCAGGCACTGAACGTATGAAGTTTCGAACTCGCGCAATCCACGTCGGCAATGAACCCGATCCGGCAACAGGAGCAGTCGTAACGCCCATTCATTTGGCAACGACTTTCATTCAACCAGGTGCTGGCACTTGGGGGCCGTTTGACTATTCGCGAAGTGGTTCTCCGACGCGATCTGCTGTAGAACGCACCTTGGCAAATTTAGAGGGTGCAGCAGGCGCATTGGCATTTTCCTCAGGCATGGCTGCAACACACTGCGCCACGATGTTGCACAAGACCGGCGACCATATCGTCGCCGGTTGCGATATCTATGGCGGTACGTTTAGGCTTCTTCATAAGATTTGCAATCGGAGCGGAATCGAAGTTACGCTTGCCCCAGCCGACGATGCTACACAAATTCAAGCGGCAATGAAGCCCAACACGAAAATGGTTTGGATCGAAAGTATAGGCAATCCGCTGATGACCATTCCAGATATTCCCGCAATCGCTGAAATCGCACATCGAGGCGGCTCTTTGCTTGGCGTCGATAGCACATTTGCCCCCCCCGCCATCTTGCGTCCGCTGGAGTTGGGAGCCGATATCGTAATGCATTCCGCTACGAAGTATTTAGGCGGACACAGTGACTGTTTGGCGGGCGTGTTAGCGGCTCGAGATCTCGCTATCCACAAGGAATTGTATTTTATCCAAAACGCGACAGGTGGCGTTTTAGGAGCGCTCGAATCATTCCTACTCCAGCGAGGAATTAAGACGCTTGAGATCCGGATGCGCGAACAATGCCAGTCCGCCCTTTTGATCGCGCAATGGCTCGAACTGCACCCTCACGTCAAGCGAGTCCTCTACCCAGGCTTAGCTAGTCATACGAACCACGAGCGAGCCAACAAATACATGGGAAATCAGTTTGGGGCCATGATCTCATTTGAAATCGACGGCGATTTTGCCAAGACCAAGGGGGTTTGCCAATCTACTAAGCTGTTTGGCTTGGCGGTCAGTCTTGGCGCGGTAGAGTCGCTCATCGAACAGCCAGCGTCCATGTCGCATGCCAGCTATGATGCGCAAGCAAAGGCGAA
>JAYVPE010000255.1:0-6517 GCA_043757575.1 Pirellula sp. | reverse complement strand
ATCGGCGAGATTTTCGTTGGTACATGCTTTGGCACGAATGGTCTTAGACTCCTTGGATTGCAGCACCCCAGCACTAGCGAAATCGCAAATACAATAGCAAGCGACATCCGCAGGAACTGCGGAAAGAAAAACGGAGATTCCGAGTATAGGGTTCTTATTGGGCGTTTCACTGCTATCATCCTTGAACGAAGAGTTATCACTCGTTTCAGTACAAGCGTTAACCTAGTGAATTGGTGCAAAAAAGCAAAAATCGCAACAACTCCCTCGTTCCTTACTATCGGAGCATCGAGTACTATCGCATTGCCATACGATTGTTTAGCTCTACATTCCCTTCGCTTGGTGCATTCAGACAACACCTCATTTGGAGTAGAATCGGCGAGGTCAGCTGAAGCGGCGACTGCGCAGGTGATTCGATCGTTACAATCGGAACAAGAATGTCTGACGAACGAATCTCCAAATCCATTGGCCGGCAGATCTTTCTACGATCAGCAGCTTCGCGTGTCCACGCATCGCCAGTTTAAAGGGCAAATGCGTTTGGGCAATCGCAATTCGAATCTGGTATACATTCGAGTTGAGTCGCTCACGTCCTTTGGCATCGGTAATCGTTGCAAGATCGCCGCCTAGCTTGTTAGATAGACTTCGAGGTGCGTATTCTAAATGTCTTTGCGAAATCTCTACCACTTGTCCATCCAATATTTCATGCGGAAAGGACTCACACAAAAGTCGCACTTTCTGTCCGATAAGCATGTCCACACGATCATGTTGGTCTACAAGGAGAACTGCGTCAAAGGCATTGTCTTGAGCGATCTCGCAGAATTGCGTGCCTGATTCTAGAAACGCACCTTCATTGAACGGCGAAAGGGGATTGCCAATCCATTTGGAAAGTTGATCGAGGAGAATCTCTCTTTTTGGTGATATCTGCCGTGGGGATGCGAGCACCGTTCCATCGCAAGGGGCAAGGATAACGAATTCATTGAGTACGTTGGTCCATTCCTGTAACTCAATTTCGATACGTCGAACAGCATCTTCTGAAACGGCGTATTCGTCGTTTTCCTGTAGGAGACCGTGTACCTTGAGTTTCGCCTGTGCCATCATGAGTTCCACTCGCAAATCACGAACGCGATCTTCGATCTCTTCGTTCTCTAGAATTGCGAGTGCATCACCCTTGCGAACCGTATCTCCCACTGCCACCATCAAACGCTTTACCATTCCTGGTTGGATAGCCGAGGCAGTTCGCATCCCACGAGATTCTAGAACAAACGGAGCGCGAATGTGCAAAGGAAAAGGGAGCAATACAACTCCCAAGAGACCAAAAGCTAACAGCAATGAAGTTGTTAGAAACCTCCGTTGTCGGATCCTTTCATTGCGGGCTGAGCGAATGGTCTTCAAGAGGTTGCTTCCTATGCCAAAAAGAGAAGTAGCGACAACGAACACACCCAATGACGCACCAATACTCTCAAGTCGAAAGGGCTTAAGCATTTCATACATTCCAACCCCAATTGAAAACATGATTATCCAACCATAGAGTGTTGCGGCCATTGCGTAGAATCCAAACCGAAGCTGTCCTGATTTTGGCAAAAACGGGTTCTTTGGTAACTTCAATCCAAATGCCCAGCCGAACGCTTGCTGAATCGTTGTTCTCGACTTTTCGCGTAGATTGGGAATCTCTAGAAAGTCGCTGAGAATGTAATAGCCGTCGAACTTTATGAGTGGATTGGCATTAAATATTACTGTAGACAGAGCGGAAACGAAGAACACGTTGAGGCATAGATTTTCTAACAAACCCGGTTGAAGGATAGACCATAAAAAAATCGCGATTGCCGAGAGGACGACCTCGACGTACATCCCAGCCGCTGCAATCGCTATGCGTTTCCATTTATTTTGAAGCATCCACGAATCGGTCGCGTCACAAAACATTGTGGGAGAAAACACGAGCAACGCTATTCCGATTGAATGGCATCGGCATCCAAATCTTCGGCATGCAATACCGTGTCCGAGCTCATGAATCAGTTTCGTTACCCCTATGGTTAGCCAGAGATAAACTGTGTTTGGCCAACCAAAGTACTGTTCAAAGGCAGGTATCTTGTGCCGGAGATCTTCGTAACGAATTCCAAGCTGCACCCATGATCCGATAACGATTAGACAAGCTACCATCGCTGCAGGCCATGTGAATATCCATCCCAACCACACGTTGAGTTTTTCCAAAAGCCTAGCTGGATTCCAACCGGGGAATTTGATAAAAAATGGATTCAATATCGCTTGCTTGAAACGGTTCCATCGATTCTTTTTTGAGCTGGATTGGAGTACCGTAGCTTGGCCTGTTCGCATGCTTTGCACCAATCCCTTGCGGTGCAAATCAAGAATAAGCAATTGAATATCTGAAGTCGTTACGTGGTGCATGGGGAATTGTTTTTGCACTAAGTTGCGTATTTCCTCCAAGCTTGAGAGACCATCCAGTGAATCCAAAACCAAGAATTGCTCCGGTTGGAGGTGGTAGTACTTTAGTGCCAGGGGATCTTTGATCGCGCGGTACTTCTCCCCGCGAAAAACCATGTTCTGATGAATCAAGTCTCGCCGATTCTCAAGCGGAACTGGTCGTTTCGTAATTGCGATTTGGTCTGGTATGGACGGCATCGGGAGTTTGTCAGTTGGGTACTTTCTTCGAGGAATTCGCTGTATCGTTTGTTTCCACGACTGCACGAGGAATAATGGACATAGACGCGTTTAGACCGTCACGAAGTGTTTCACCGCTATTCTCAAAGTCAGCTATAACTCGCACGACTCCGCGGACACGTTGCAGCGAGACATCCACAAATCTTAGTCGCCCCCGAATGACTTTTTTTCCCCGGTGGCCTACCAGGGATTCTTCTAGCGAAACTTCCGCAACATCGCCCGCAGCAACTCTTTTTGCGGACGCCAAGTCCACATAACCATCAACGCAAACATGGAGAACTCCAACCAACTCTAGCAATGGGTCTTGCTGATTGATCGCTTCGCCCATATTCTTCTGGACCTTGGTTATTACCCCAGAAAACGGGGCCCGTAGCTGAAACGTAGCTACCTCTGCTAACGCTTGGTCGCGCCGAAGTCGAGCAAGTCCGAGTTTGTGTTTTTGCAGATCGATTTCAATCTTCGAACTTTCGGCTGCGAGCTTTAGTCTCTGAACCTCTGATTCAGTGTAGGCATTTTTCTTTATAATGTTTGCGGCAACAACCGCGTGATATTCGAGGTCGTTTGATTCGAATTTTTTTTCTGCCAGTCTTACTTCAACATCTGAGTTCGCATCAGCTTCCGCAATAGCAAGCGCCTTCCTTGGAACACTGTCTTCAAGTGAGGCTAAGATCTCATTTTGCTCAACAATGTCTCCTTCTTGCACCCAAACTTTGGAGACGATGCCGGGCCGTTCCAGACTAAGCTGGACACGATCACGAAAACGAATACTCGCATTTTGAACTACAATAAGCTCATCAACCCTCCCTTCGATAGCATCTGCGATCATCCACCATCCAACAAAGAAAACAATGGCGACGACGAAGGTACTTACGTTACGACGACAACCAATGGCCAAGTTGCATATCATCAAGAGTTCCGTTATTCGCGTTTATAATTCAGAGTAAGTTGCAAAAGTCAGTTTAGATACTATTATACTTTCTCAATAAGACAATAAGTGGATTGTAGTGATTAATGAAGAAACCTCGTTTTGCTGCGTCGAGATGTGCATTGTAGCTTTTGGGAATGCGTAACCAATGTCAAAATCCGCTGGGCACGATGGGCAAGGTTCAGACTTCCGAGGTTCGGTTTCTGGTATCCCAGCGAAGAATATTAAAAACTTGCTAGAACCTGGAATTGCGATGGGAGCATCGACCGTGCTCTTTTGGATTGTGAACGAGCAACGGCAGTTCCTGTTGGCCAGTGAGATAGGAGTCGGTGCACTTGGCGGCACAGAGCAAATATTTGTTCCTTTGCGATTGAACTCTCTTGGGCAAGTCCTCGAAACAAAGCGTTCTCGCAGTTTTGAGCAAGACTTTCAGTCGATGCGACTTATCTGCCATCAGGTACTTGTCACGAACGATACGACCGTGTTTGGTATCGTGGAGCTTGTCTGGATTGGTGGACAGATCGATCGGGATCTAAATACTCAAGCAGCGGACCAGTTCGCGAATCAGCTTGCATTAGAATTGAGCAATCCCGTTCCCAGCTTATCCGAGAAGTTTTGGGTTGACTTGGACTCTTTTCTTTTACAACTATATCAATCACCAGGGTCCAAGGAGACAGCATCCATCGCAGTGAACGATGGTAGACTCCTTTTGGGAGTAGACCGAATGGTCATTGCTGTCCCCCGAGGATCCAAGGCAAAGTTGCTGGCCTTGAGCGGGCAATCCGATATCCAGCACCACTCACCAGAAGTGATTGGGCTGGAACGACTTGCGCAGCATGTATTAACGAGCGGCGAGGAGATCCGATATACCGGAAACATTGTCGGTTTGCCGACCTGGATCGCTGACCCATTGTCGAACTACATCAGTGAAAGCCGCACAAGGATGTTGTGGGTAATTCCGCTCAATTACACGAAACGCATCCCTACAACGGATCCATTAGAGACCCAACCAAGGGAAGAGATTCTTCTTGTAGGATGCCTTGTTTTGGAACAGCTAAGGGATAGTCGGCTATCCAACGAAACGCGATCGCGAGCAGAGATCGTTGCCGACCACTTGGCGGTGGCTTTGCACAATTCCCAACGGCGTGAGTCTATATTTCTGTTGCCATTGTGGGAGTCTATTGGGCGAACGATCCAGAGCTTAAATGCCAGACGACGCAATTGGGCCATTGCGATTGTAACTTGCGTTATTGGTTTGGGCGTTTTGCTAATCTATCTTCCGTGGGAGTACAAGGTTACCTGCCAAGGGAAGCTGATGCCGGTTGAAAGAGCTGACTTATTCGCACCGTGGAACGCTGAGGTTACAGACGTCTTGGTCGAAGATGGTCAGTCCGTAGATACAAACCAACTGTTGCTCACACTTCGAAGTGATGAACTGAACATCGAATCCATTACGGTGAATACAATGTTGGCGGAGAAACGAAAGCTTTTGCGGGCGCTGGAGTCCCAAATTGACCGTGTCGAGCAAAGCGGGGATGCCACCGATTCCATTCGATTGCAAGGAGAAGCGAAACGGACCGAGATTGAGATAGGCGGTGCGGAAGAAAAACTTAAGATGGTTCGACAACGAATTGAGAACTTGCAGATCAAGTCGCCGATCAAAGGAGCGGTGGCGACCTTTCAACTTCAACAGTTACTGCTTGCCCGCCCCGTTCAAAGGGGAGATCGACTGATGCAAGTCATGAACACAAGCGGGAAATGGCGACTAGAGCTGGACGTTCCTGAACATCATTGCGGGCATGTCCTAAGCGCTTTTCGGCAATCAGGAGCAAAGGAAATGAAAGTTGAATTCGTTCTTGCGACCGCTGTAGAATATTCCTATGAAGCTAAGCTGACGAGCCTTGCTACGCGAACAGAAGAGTCAGAATCGGACGGATCCGTTATAGAAGCGATTGCTCTGCTATTGAATGAAAGCGAGATTCCGGGTACGCACGTAGGTGCCGAGGTGATTGCCAAAGTGCATTGTGGACAGCGAAGCTTGGGATATTGCTTGTTCGGCGATGCAATCGAGTTTGTTCGTCGGCATGTTTGGTTCTAGCTAGCTACTCTAGTTTGCCGCTTTGTCGACGTTTTTCATTTACCAAACTCCATTGAACATTCTCGATAAAACTCGAATGCCTGCTCAACTTGTTTCAACTCAATATACTCGACCGCCGCGTGCGCTTGATCGATGCTGCCCGGTCCAAAGATAATTGTCGGAATTCCTGCCCGACCGAATTTGCTTGCATCGCTCCCAAACGGTACCCCGATAGGTTCATCATCTAACCTCAATTCGCTCAAAACATGGCGTGCGACAACGACGATCGAACTTGACGGATCGACCATCCACGCTGTGTCTACCAAAAAGGGTTGCTCCATTCGTACATCCAACTCGGGCACAATTACTTTCAATCCATCGAGCATTTGTTCGTAGTGAATCCATACGTCCGACACCGATTCATTAGGCAATAGCCGGCGATCAATCTCGATTTCACAGCCATCCGGGACAAAGTTCACTTGGACGCCACCAGCAATCTTTCCGACGTTGCAACTGGCTGGTCCGAGCAGCGGATGTGGATCGCGAGCAAGGGCCGCGTGATCTTGCTCGATCGCAAGCACTACGCGTGCCATGTGATAAATGGCATTTATTCCCAAGTGAGATTTCGAACTATGAGCTGCTTTGCCCGTGGCCAAAATGCGCCACCTCAAAACACCTTTGCTCGCAATTGCGACTCGCAGATCCGTGGGCTCAGCCACAATGGCGGCTTCCGCCTTAAGATCTTCGCACAGCCTCGTCACGCCGCGAAACGAATACTCCTCGTCGACTACAGCAGCTAGCAACACATCGCACGGCGGCTTAATTGGGCTCGTATGAATGTG
>JAYVPE010000254.1:0-6534 GCA_043757575.1 Pirellula sp. | reverse complement strand
GCGTTATCGCGATTGCAGGCTGCAACGTATCTCGCAAGGACCAAGTGCCGCCGGTTTTCAACGTCAACGCCAGTCCTGCCAAGATTCCAGGAACTCCTGCGGAGAGCCAGCCAAACTCGTTGACCCGGCCTACAACGTTACCTTGTTTGTCCAGTTGAAACGTGTCCTCGCTCATGGCGGAAGGGGCCGTTGAATTGAAATCGAGCGAGAGGACTCTGCGACCACCCTCTATGGCAATCGTCGCGGCACCGCCATATCCGCCAATACCCGTATGGCCTAATGCAGTAACCGCAGCCGCGAACGCGCCAGCAACAATTGCATCGATGGCGTTGCCACCGTTCCGCAATACGTCGCCTCCCACCCGAGCAGCCTCAGGGTCGCCGACTACTTGGCCGTGTTTAGCATCTCCGTCCGCCGCATCCGACCTCGAGAAACGCATCGTTCCAAACGCAGTGGCGGCAACGCCTGAACCAATCCATTTACGTCGACTAATGATTGTCATTTGGATTTACTCGGTGTCGACTCGCCGTACGCTAGAGGTACGCTGGCGACAAAAAGACCTTGGATAACACGCGTCATATGAGGGATTTCCAGTCGTTCCCATTCGTCGTTGGGTTGGTGGTAGTCTGAATGCAAGGAACCTGCTGAAAAGCTGTGTGCAATGACCCCTTTTTGAGCGAAAGACCAATTATCACTAGATCGATACAACATCGCGCTGTATTTGGGATGATTGAATATCTCGATTCCGAAAGGGAGTGAGGCTTTGTTCATGATGACACCAAGATCCGATTCTTGCCAGCCAGTCATCCAGATCTTGTTCCGAGCGCCTGGTTCGGGCCGACCTATCATTTCGATGTTGACATTGGCTCGGATTTTGTCCAACGGCCAAGCGGGCGTCTCTGCGAATTGTTTGGAGCCTAATAAACCGGACTCCTCGCCCCAAAACGTCATGAAGAGTAGCGACCTTTTCGGTTTGGGCATCTTAGCAAACGCGTCCGCCAGCATCAAAACAGCCGTCACCCCGGAAGCATCATCGTCAGCCCCGTTGTAAATCCCGTCGCCTGCCATTGGCTTGGTGCCCAAGTGGTCAAGATGGGCGCTGAACAAAATGGCTTCTTTGGATAACTCGGGGTCGGTCCCTTGCAATAACCCAATGACGTTCCGCATGGGTGATTCGGATATGACAGAGCCAGGAATTTCGAGTTGTATGGATGCGGCCGACAACGCGATTTCAGGAACCAATAGTACAGGGATTGCAAAACGGGACCGAGGCGATTCAGCCCGAGGTTTTTCCTGAGCCTCTCGAGCCAGTCCGATCAAATCGCTATCATCATCAATGCCCAACAAAAGTGCCCCAGCACCTGCGTCTTGCAAAGTATGGGTCATGCGAACGATCTGCGATAGGATGCGAGCTCCTTTGGCATTGCCGGTCATCATTCCGCCGACAACGCCATTTAAGCCGCTGGTCGGCAGTTCACTAGCCAAGTCAATCTGTTTGATTTTGCCAGCGTACGACAAGGGTTCGGTGCCTGCAGCTAGGAGTCCAAAATGCGAGATCGGTTGCGAATCAGGGCCAAGCAACTTCACTGGCCCACTCGGAGTCTTGACCAACTGCTTCATCGTGACGTGATAAAAGTCACCATCCGCTATACTACCGTCTAGGCCTGCACCTCGAAACCGAGATGCAACGTACTTTGCAGCGATGTTGAACTCGGCCGAACCAGTCGCACGTCCTGCAAGCTCATCGCTTGCTAAAAAGGAAATCGTGGCCGTCACTCGCCCTTCGGTGATCTCATCGAGACCTAGCTTGAGTTTCGGATTGGAAGCTTCCTGCCAACCAAAGACTATGGCGGCCACCTTCATCGGCGGCTTCGCAGTCGCGGTCGTTTTGGAAACGGGCGGAGCTTTTATTTGTAGAAATTGCCCTGCGTACTCTGCGAGCGCATCGGCTAAATCGTGTGCTGTCTTCGCGCGCCCGCTTGCGACTCTATACTCAGCACCAAATTCGAGTTGCATCGCGTCGATCGGTAATGCTTTGTGGCTACCGTAGGACTGAACAATAAATCCACCCGAGAAGCCCGATTGTTCTTTTTCGTCAATCTGCGAGGGATGGACAGTCCAACCGCGCGTACTAAGTAGTCCAAACAAACTATGAGAACCGCGGTGAGCCGATTCTCCAAATGTTTCTCTCAGGTGGGTTACGGTAAGCCCATTTTTGGTACCTCGAAAAACCGTATCCGCGCGGGAACCTTGACCATGAAGATCGATCAAAACACCTACCTGAAATCGATCTGTCACCTCGCGACAATACTTCGACAAGCTATCGTGATAAAAATCGTAGACAGGCTTAATCTTTGGGTCGTCGAATGCGATATCGGCCGGGCGGTTGGGGTCCATAAATTTGCGATGGACTTTGGAAATGACGACAAAAGGAGATTTTCCGAATCGCTTCTTGATTGCATCGGAAACTTCGTGAGCAAGTTCTTCGGTACCCGTGTCCCGTCCCGTAAAGAAACCGGCGGGTCCGGTTGCCAATCCAACTCCGGACCGTTCCGTTACACCTGGAACCTCTCCGGTCCCTCCGTGAGGGGCTGAGAGAATGATCGGCAAATCGCCTGCCTGGACAAAAACATGTGCACCTAGGTCATTAACTGGTGTCGTTGACGAGTCCTGGGCACAAAGGGGAACGGACTCGCACAACAATGCAAAAATAATAAATAATGTCCAGCAACAACTGGCGTTAGGGTCAGTCATCTATTGTTTCCAAAATCCGTCCACTGTGGAATTTCAAGCCAAGGATAACCGGCTTGCTAATTTAATGTGATTTACAAAATAGTAACAAGCCGATGGGCGTTAGCTCCGGTTGTTGGCGAGTGAACCGACGCTAACGCGTTGCGGCTAATTAAAACAACAAGCCCTAATGTGTCGGGTTAGTATTTTTACAAGGCCAAGATACGAGTCTACAATGACAGCATTAACATTGCAATAAAGATGTCATTCCGTTGGAAAGTCGCCTAAAGGTAGCAAACATAAAGATTGCTTTCACCCCAATCAGTCCAACGTTGTGCTCGCGGGCTTGATCGCGTTTTGAAAATCCCCTATTTACCCAACTATGGGAAACGATCTTGGGAATTCGAAATCAGTTCTTGTTGGGCCAGCGTTCCGCAAATGGCGATCGGTTCTTTGTTTTCTGACGTGGATATGGGTATCCGCCAGCGGATTGAACGCGCAGATCAATTTGATTCCTCCGACGCAACCTCACCCACCTCAATATATCCCTTCACCGTACAATCCGTTGTCTCAGCCACCGGCTTCTGGCTCAGCCGCAAATTATCCGCTTGGCAAGCAGCAATTTGTTGAGACCCCACAGTTCCGATCGGCTAGTCAGCCTACCTATCGAACGCAGCAGCAATCGGTGCCACAGCCTCTTCCGGCAGTCCCAAATCCCACGACGGCAATTGGATCCGGTCAAGGGCTGCCTGCTGCGGCTCCAACATCTACGCCAGTCAGTGATGCAGTTTCCATCACGCCAGAATCGATCAGCACGTTCCTGCAGCAATTGCAAGTTGCAACCGATCTGGAGCCAACGCTCAAACAAACGCTGATCACCACCTACGAGGCGATTTATGCAGAGTTGAAGAGCCGAGCAGAGAGCGAAAAAGTTATCAAGGAGTTTATCGTTGCGTACGAAGCCGCACCCGCTGCGACGGCCGAGGCCAAGAAGCGGCAAGAGAATCCGCGACATCGAATCGTTTTCTCAGAAGGAACCCTTGAATCCACATCGCGAATTGAAACTCTGCAAAACTATCAACTTGAAGTTCAGGCGCTGGCTCAAGCTGCCACGGACGGTCGCGTCCGTGTCGAAGCAGCGATCGTCTCAAGGGAGGCTAGGCGCAAAGAGCTCCCAAGTTTACTAGACCAAGACAAGACTTCGATCACGAAGCTGAACGAGGAATTGGCTTTACCTGCTGTGGACGGAATTGATCCACGCATTCGCGAGGCCAATACGCTTCTGTTGCGAGCTAAACTACTGGCTCGCACGGAAAGAATTCGCCGCCTCGAACAAGAGCAACGCACCTATGACGCTGAGCAAGAACTGCTGCCAGTAACGAAATTGGTCTTGCTGGCCGAGGAAAAGTTCCAGCAAACAAAACTCAAGGAAGTGAATGACCAGCTAAGCAAACGTCGCGAAATCTTGATTGCAAAACATAAGCGCGATGCAGAAGGATTAGTAGTGCAAGCTGCTCCCGAACTGAAGAAACTGGCGGAGCAGTTGGTTAAGCGTTCTGACGATTGGCTTCAGTTAGCCAAACAGAATTCATCTCTTCGAGTGGATATGGATACCGCTAGTAGTGAGTTGAAACTTTGGACGGATCGTTTCAAAATAATGTCTGATCGCATCTCGCCCAAGAGTAGTAAGCACGTCTCAAATTTCAACAGTTGGGTCGGGCTAATGCTTCGCAAGCAGCGAAGTGAGCTGCCAGATATTGGCCAGCTCGGTCTCAGACAGCGTGACTACCAAACTCGCGTCCTTGCAACAGAAACGCTCATTTTAGAGCTTGACGATTGGAAGGCATCGTCCGCGTTTTCCTTGGATTCGACCCAGCCCTCACCGCTGACAAACAACGCGATCGATCAATTTGCAAATGCTCCATACCATGATCAACAGCGCATACTTCAAGCATTGCAGCATAAGTTGGTTGATGAGTTTCGACGCGATGCAGACAATTACTTTATCAGTCTTTTCAACCTCGCGGAGACGAATCAAAAAACAATTGACCAAGTTCGGCTCTACCGTTCGTTTATTGATGAGCATGTGCTTTGGATTCGATCTAGCGAGCCGATCAATAAGACTGATTTTCGGCAACTCTGGCCATCGCTTCGATGGCTTTTTGATTTACAGAATTGGCGAGTTATCCCAGCCCAATTATGGAATGATTTTTTATCGCATCCGTGGGGATACATGCTCGGAGCGTCGTTCTACGTCCTATTGCTGGTCAATCTGAAACGATTCAAGAAACACATCCAATCGCAAGGTGCGATCGCGATTAAATCCAATTGCACCACTTTTCTACCCACTGCCAAAGTAGTTGTTGATTGTGCACTACTCAGTTCTCCACTTGCGTTGCTTCATCTGATATTCGGATGGCGATTGTTGAGCACTTCGGAGGGTAACGCATTTGTCAATGCCATCGCCATGGGCTTGCTAGTTAGCGCCCGGTACTTTTTCCCGTTGGAAATGATACGTCAAATAAGTCGCACAGGCGGTTTAGCAGAGAGTCATTTCCAATGGCCTAGTCGTTCAACTCAATTGCTTCGTAAGAACCTGCGTTGGTTTATCGATTTGGCCATCCCGGCGGTAACCGTTGTTGGGGTCGTGGTGCAATTTGGAGAATCACGATGGGAGAACTCGCTTGGACGATTGACCTATAGCGTGCTGATGTCCCTTTGCTTCATTTATCTTTTGGTTTTACTCCATCCAGGCAAAGGAGTGTTTAGCGATTTCTTGAGTCGCAACGCAGGCGGTTGGATCGACAGGCTTAAATACATTTGGTATTCCGGTTTCGCAATCGGTCCGTTGGCTTTGATGACGATGAGCCTAATGGGATATCACTACACCGCCATTCGCCTAACGATGCTTTTGCATACAACCTTTATTACATTGGTGGGCTTACTGCTGCTATCTAGTTTGATACGTCGCTGGCTCTTGCTTCGACGGCGAGAAATTGTCGTTTCACAAGCAAGGCAAAGGCTGGAAGAAGCAAGAAGGCGCGACCCAAGTGCAGCAACCTCAAATAGCTTGAACACAACGGCAAGTGCTACCGACTCACGGTCTGACCTCGCCCAAATCAATGCCCAAACTATTCGATTGGTTAGAAGCACGCTGGTCTTTGCAGCCATCGGAGCAGTGGCCTTTATTTGGTCGGGAGTTTTGCCTGCTGTCGGTGTATTGGAATCCGTCGAACTCTGGACAGTCCAGGGTGCAACACCCGACACGACAATTCCAATCACACTAGCGCACCTTTTTGTTGCTGTTCCAATCGCCATAATGACGGCGGTCGCCGCGAGGAACTTGCCCGGCCTGCTTGAAATCGCGTTGCTGCAACACTTGCCAATTGAGAACGCCGTTCGATATGCCATCGCATCGTTGTCGCGATACACACTGTTGATTCTTGGCATTGCAATGACCTTCAACAGCATCGGTGTTCGGTGGGCGAGCATTCAATGGCTTGTCGCCGCGTTGGGTGTTGGGTTGGGGTTTGGTCTTCAAGAGATCTTTGGCAATTTTGTTTCCGGCTTGATTTTGCTATTCGAGCAACCCATCCGTGTTGGAGATGTGATCACGCTGGGTGACATGACCGGCAGCGTTTCGCGGATTAGGATGCGAGCAACTACCGTTACGACTTTTGATTCGCAAGAGTTGATCATTCCAAACAAGGACTTGATCACAGGTCGGTTGCTGAACTGGACTCTCTCCGACTCGACCAACAGGATAATCATTCAGGTAGGCGTTTCCTATGATTCGGATCCCGA
>JAYVPE010000253.1:0-6542 GCA_043757575.1 Pirellula sp. | reverse complement strand
AAAGCGATTGGCGTCGAACGGTTCGAGGCTGGGAATTTGCGCATGCTATTCAGGCTAGTTCCGCGCCGAGTTTCCTTCCAACTTATTCGCACGAACCTTCTGCTATCGATTCGATTCGTCAATGGCATCGGATTGCATTGCCGATTGCGGCAGGCAGCTTCATTGTTACATTTGGTTGCTGGCTACTGATAGGGATTCCAAATCGAGGAATCGTCCAGCGTTTGGGATAACTGCAACGCCACCTATGAGGCTTTTTGCGTGTTTTTTGGTCGCAACCTGCGACTTTAGCTTGATCCAAGCTTTGCCCCCCTTGCAACGCAGGTCTCATTCCATCAAATTGGGTTTTTTGCGGAAAGAAAACTTTCGTAGTTTTGCTTTCCGGATCTGAGCCGTTAGCGCGCATTGCTGGCCAATTATGAGTAACAGTCTTTTTCAATTGAACAATCAAGTTGCCGTCGTTTTGGGGGGCACGGGCAGTTTAGGTGGCTCCATGGCGGAGGCACTTGGTGCGGCAGGAGCTCGCGTGGCGATACTCGGTCGGAGTGCAGAAAGAGGCATGCATCGCGCAGAAGAGATTCGACGCCAGGGAGGCGAGGCGGTATTTCACACTGCGGACGCCCTGAGTCGCGAATCGCTTGTTCACGCACGAGACAGCGTTGAAAAATCGCTCGGTCCAGTAAACATCTTGATCAACGCAGCGGGCGGGAACCAACCCGAGGCAACCTTGCAACCTGGCGACGACTTTTGTAATTTGCCAATAGGTGCGTGGCAGCAAGTTTTTGATTTGAACTTAATCGGTGGAACCGTTCTGCCATGCCAGGTTTTTGGTGAGACCATGCTGCTTCGCAATTCTGGCAGCGTTATCAACGTGGCATCCATGTCGGGAATTATCCCATTGTCTCGCGTCGTTGCCTATTCCGCTGCCAAGGCCGCTGTTATCAATCTGACAAAGTTCTTAGCTCGCGAGTGGGCTTCACGAGGCATTCGGGTCAACTGCATAAGCCCAGGATTTTTTCCGGCCGAGCAGAATCGAGGATTGCTATACAACCCGGATGGAAGTCTTTCATCACGAGGACAGCAAATCATCGATCACACTCCGTCGGGACGATTTGGTTACGCACATGAACTAGCTGGAGCGACAATTTTTTTGGCTTCGTCTTTGGCATCGTCCTTCGTTTCCGGACACAACTTGGTCGTTGACGGTGGTTTTTCGTCAGCGACAATCTAAGCTCAATCATTGGCTTGGCTTTTGCAATTCGTAGTCTTCCTTTTGGAGAAATAATGGCACAGCTTAGTATTCGCAGCGATTCGTGCGATCTTGATTTTCTATCCCTAGGCGCATTAGTGCATCGATTGGATCCCGGCATCATTCCGTTTCGCAAAGCCAGGTCCTTTGATATTCACGTTTCTGGGGGCGAATACAACGTTGCTGCCAACCTTTGTGATTGCTTTGGTCTCAAGACAGGGGTCGCAACGGCGATGGTCAATTATGGCATCGGCGAAATGGTGCAAGCCCGAGTTCGCGAAATGGGCGTAAGGCCCTTCTACAAGCACTTCGAACACGATGGCGTTCGAGGTCCAAACATTGCGACCGTCTACAGCGACCGGGGTCTGGGTGTTCGACCGCCTGTCGTCTTCTATAACCGCGCTAACGAAGCCGGTGGAATGCTCAAACCGGGTGACTTCGATTGGAAAACGATTTTTGATTCCGGCGTTCGATGGTTCCACTCAGGCGGTATCTTTGCGGCCCTTTCGTCAACTACTTCGGAGTTGATTGTCGAGGGGATGCAAGCTGCGAAGGCTGCTGGTGCCGTAACTTCATTTGATTTGAACTACCGCGCGAAGCTGTGGGCAACACTTGGCGGCGCAGCCAAAGGTCAAGAGATGATCAGCAAGATTGTCAAAAACGTAGATATGCTAGTTGGAAACGAAGAAGATCTGCAAAAGGGGCTTGGAATCGAAGGACAAGATGTCGAGTCCAAGGGATCGCTAAATCCCGATTCTTTCTTTAAAATGATTGAGCGAGCGGTAACGAAATTTCCAAATGTGAAAATGGTTGCGACGACGCTGCGTGAAGTTCACTCGACGAATCGTCACGATTGGGCGGCTGTTCTTTGGTACGATGGCAAACGCTTTGTGAGCCCAACGTGTTCGCTGGATGTGGTTGATCGCATCGGAGGCGGTGACGGCTTTGCTGCCGGCCTCATCTATGGCATGCTTACTGGCAGGGAGCCGGAACAAGCGTTGCGATTAGGTTGGGCGCATGGTGCTTTGCTAACGACTTTCCCAGGTGATACGACGATGGCAAAGTTGCCTGAAGTCGAACAGCTCGCAAAAGGCGGCTCAGCACGAGTACAGCGGTAGTATACTATACAGCTAGGGGGTGCTCATTTGCAGCCACGCGACCAACGAGCTACACTTGAGTTGGTGTTACGCTTGACTCAAAATCGAAAGTCCTCAAGTGGTAAAAGTATGTCTCAAGCATCTCGATTGATAACCAAATTCTCGTATCGCGAGTATGAGTGCTTCCCCAACGATGGTTTTCGTCATGAGATTGTCGATGGAGAACACTTCATGAGCCCCGCACCATCCACTAAACATCAAAAAGTTTCTCGGAAGATCCATTTTCAGCTCTATTCCCAAATCGAACAGAATAGTCTGGGTGAAGTCTACAACGCACCGACAGACGTTGAGCTTTCGGAACACGACATCGTACAGCCAGACATAATCGTTGTCCTGCGAGAGCAGCTTGACATCATTACTTCAAAAAAAATACATGGCATTCCGGCGCTTGTTGTTGAAATCCTTTCGGAATCAAACCGTCGATACGATCAAGTTCTGAAATTTGAGATGTACCAAAAATCTGGCGTTTTCGAATATTGGATCGTTGATACAGTGGCAGAGACGGTACAGCAATTCGTTCTAGTCAACGATCGTTACGCAGACGCCGGGACTCATCACAAAATTATAGCTCCGAAGTATATTGCTGGCGTGGAAATAGACTTGCTCGAAGCTTGGATCTGATCCGCATGTGCTTTAAGAAAAGCAAATGTTTTAGGAGACTTGGATGAGTAAAGATTTTGTTTGCGAACGCAATTTCTCCGTTCCCATGGTCAACGCAGTCCACAAGGGGCTTGCGACTTGGGTCCTGGAGACCGCTGCTCTGTGCAATGCCGATTCGATCGAGTGGTGCGATGGTTCGCGACTAGAATGGGATCGGTTGACCGAGAGGTTGGTGGATTCTGGGACATTCACTCGTCTCAATCCGGATCTGCACCCTAATTCCTTCCTTGCCAGAAGCAACCCATCCGATACAGCACGAGTAGAGGACCGCACCTTCATCTGTTCGCTTCGAGAAGTGGACGCTGGACCGACCAACAATTGGCAGTCTCCCGATTTAATGCGTCGCAAACTGACCGACAAGTTCAAAGACTGTATGTCAGGCAGGACGATGTATGTAGTCCCCTTTTGCATGGGACCACCCGACAGCCCACTTGCTCTCATCGGAGTCGAACTGACCGATTCACCCTACGTGGTAGTGAACATGCGGATTATGTGCCACATGGGCGCTGACGTCTTGCAAAAACTTGGGAGCGATGGCGATTTCATTCCATGCCTTCACAGCGTTGGCCAACCGCTAGCCGAAAGCGAATCGGATGTACCGTGGCCATGCAACGACGAGAAGTACATTGTTCATTTCCCTGAATCACGCGAAGTTTGGTCTTATGGAAGCGGGTACGGCGGAAATGCTTTGCTAGGCAAAAAGTGTGTTGCATTGCGGATCGCGAGTGCGATCGCGCGCGATGCAGGTTGGATGGCGGAACATATGCTGATCATGGGGCTCGAATCTCCCGACGGTGCGAAGACCTATTTGACTGCCGCTTTTCCTAGCGCATGTGGCAAAACGAATTTGGCCATGATTGTTCCACCTGAAAGTTATCGCCAACAAGGCTGGAAGACTACATTGGTTGGAGACGATATTGCGTGGTTGTGGCCTGGAAAAACGGGCAAACTGCATGCCATCAACCCAGAAACCGGCTTCTTTGGCGTCGCACCTGGTACCTCATGGCACTCGAACACCGCAGCTATGCACGCGATGTCCAAAAACACCGTCTTCACCAATGTTGCGATGACCGACGAAGGTGGCGTATGGTGGGAGGGGCATTCCGACGCACCCGAGCATCTAATCGATTGGACGGGACTCGAGTGGACTCCCGATTGCAACCGATTGGCAGCGCATCCCAATTCGCGATTTACTGCTCCAGCCGGCCAGTGCCCCAACATCGATCCGAATTGGCAAGATCCAGATGGCGTCCCCATTGATGCAATCGTATTCGGAGGTCGCAGACCATCTACAATGCCTCTTGTCTTTCAAGCATTTGATTGGACACACGGCGTGTTTCTGGGAGCGACACAGGGTTCCGAAACGACTGCGGCCGCAACCGGTACCGTGGGGATGGTACGTCGAGATCCAATGGCCATGTTGCCGTTCTGTGGCTACAACATGGGCGATTACCTTGGGCACTGGTTAACCATGCGGAAAAATATTCAGCGTTTGCCACGAATATTCCATGTGAATTGGTTTCGCAAAGATTCACAGGGCAAGTTCTTATGGCCCGGGTTTCGAGAAAATTTGCGAGTGCTAGAGTGGATCGTCAAACGCTGCCAGGGAAAGATCGCTGGCCACGAGACTCCGATCGGTTGGACTCCAGATTGGAAGAGTTTTTCGACCGAAGGACTTGATGGTTTTACCAAGGAGCAATTTGACGCGGCAATGCTCTTTCGACGCGAGGATTGGTTGTCCGAAATTACCAATCAGAATGACTTTTTCCTGAAACTGTATCATTCGATGCCGAAAGAATTAATGTGCCAAAGAGAACTGCTTATGGCCCGAATGGCATAACAAAGCCATTCTTTCTAATCTCCTATCCGCAATTCCTGACTTCACCCTTTTCTTTGTTCTGCTAGTGCTTCGCAAGACAGTCTGGGTTTCGCCTTGATCGGAATGGTCATCGCGATTGGGAGGGCACTAGGAATAGGCATTCGGGCCTTTTCGAGTGGTCAAGTCTGATCTATCCTCATGGAATGAACCAATTGCCATTTTTTGTCCATGAACTTGCCCCGAAATTATCAACTCGCGAACTCAGCAGTCGCGAAGTGACCCGGTTTTTTCTCGATCGAATTGAGAAGTTGCAACCCTCGATTCGAGCCTTTATTTCGTGGGACGGCGATCTTGCCCTCAAAGCCGCAGACAGCATTGATCGCCGCAGAATCTCAGGCGAATCGCTTTCGCCACTCGCCGGAATACCGGTTTCGCTTAAAGATATTCTGTGCACGATCGACTCGGTAACGACCTGTGGATCGCGAATGCTTGAAAATTATCGTTCGCCATACGATGCGCACGTGGTTTCCAGGCTGAGAGAAAATGGTCTAGTCATTTTGGGAAAAACCAATTTAGATGAGTTCGCGATGGGAGGATCGACCGAAACCGGTTTTCGTGGACCAACGTATAATCCTTGGAACCTTGATCACACATGCGGTGGCAGCAGCGGCGGTTCGGCTGCGAGCGTAGCGTCTGGCATGGTTCCCATTTCTATCGGGACCGATACAGGTGGTTCGATTCGCCAACCAGCAGCATTCTGCGGCGTGTGCGGTTTAAAGCCAACTTATGGACGCGTCAGCCGGTATGGTCTCGTCGCCTATGCCAGTAGTCTTGATCAAGCGGGACCGTTTGGGCACACGATCTCAGATTTGGCTCTGTTGTTGCAAACGATGGCGGGTCACGACCCTCGCGATTCGACCTGTCTCAACGTTCCGGTTGACGACTATGCAGGCGAGATTGCAAAACCGTTTGTAGGTGCCAGAATCGGAGTCATTCGTGAACACCTCGACGGCAACGGGCTCGATCCAGAGATACACGCAGCTATCATGAAAGCCCTCGATGAATACAAGCGACTAGGCTGCCAAATCATCGACATCGCAATGCCACACACCAAGTACTCGATTGCGACTTATTACATTATTGCGCCCAGTGAAGCAAGCAGTAACCTATCGCGATACGATGGTGCGCATTATGGTTTTCGTGCCGCGATAAATCAGAACAAACAGCCAGCGATGGCGGGCAGCAAAGCTCATTCTCCCTTGATCGAAATGTACAGCCAGACTCGATCGCAAGGCTTCGGGGCCGAAGTGCGTCGCCGAATAATGCTGGGGACATATACGCTTAGTGCTGGCTACTACGATGCATACTACAAGAAAGCACTTAAAGTGCGTCGGCTGATACGCGAGGACTTCGATGCGGCTTTTGAGAAAGTCGATGTACTCGTTGGGCCGACTACTCCAACGCCACCTTTTCGAATCGGTGAAAAAGTCGACGACCCAATAAAGATGTACCTTGAAGATCTATTCACAGTCGGGGCCAATCTGGCGGGAATCCCGGCGCTATCAATGCCCGTCGGAATGACGAAAAGCGGCTTACCAATTGGCATGCAGCTTCAAGGGCCGGCATTATCGGAGTCGAAACTGCTCCAAATTGCGAATGC
>JAYVPE010000252.1:0-6554 GCA_043757575.1 Pirellula sp. | reverse complement strand
TGAAGCTAAGCAGTTGAGGCGATGGAGGCGGATAGGAGACGCCGCATTTAGCGCACGCGTAGGTTGAGGAAAAAACAATGTCCTGAGCCGGATCGCTCGCGTCCATATTCTTGTTGGTCGAGGCAACCATCGTATCGACCGCATCGTACTGGCTTGGTGCGGTTGCTGCGGGAGCCTTTTTCTTTCGGCTGACTTTTTTCGTGGCGACGACGTTTGGCTCGACTTGGGTTGCATTCTTTAGAGGCGACAGGAGCATGGTCCCCTCGCCAAATTTCATCGCGTTGTCGACCGCTTCTGCGATCCGTTGACGCGACGATTGACCGATCACCATTCGATCGACGACCAATTCGATATTGTGCTTGATCTGGCGTTCGAGATCTGGCGGGGCGCTGAGCAAGTAGACTTGACCATCGACGCGAGCGCGGTTGAAACCTTGACGACGGAGATCGTCGAAAAGATCGCGATGTTCTCCTTTTTGGCCTCGAATGATTGGGGCTAAGAAGAGAAATGGCATCGACGGCTCCATGGACTGGATTCGCTCGACCATTTGATCGCGTGTCTGCGATGCGATTTCGGAATTGCATTCTGGACAAAAACCGGTCCCAACGCGAGCAAACAAAACTCTTAGAAAGTCATGGAGTTCGGTGATTGTGCCGACCGTCGATCGCGGATTGTTTCCGGTCGATTTTTGGCTAATGGAAATCGACGGGCTTAGACCGGATAGAAAATCGACGTCAGGTTTTGGGAGCTGGCCAACGAATTGGCGAGCATAAGTTGACAGGCTTTCGAGGTAACGACGTTGGCCTTCGGCGTAGAGTGTATCGAAAGCCAGGGAGCTTTTGCCGCTGCCCGAAACACCGGTAAAGCAAATGAGCTGATTGCGTGGTAGAGTGAGATCGACACTTTTGAGATTGTGTTCGCGCGCACCGCGAACAACAATCGGTTGATCCTGGGCTGTCACTCTCTAGTGCACTCCGGCGCTCGCGAGATAACGTTCGGCATCGAGGGCGGCCATACAGCCAGTCCCAGCGGATGTGATGGCTTGTCGATAGTAGTCGTCGGCAACATCACCTGCGGCAAAGACTCCTTCCACGCTCGTGAATGTACGGTTAGGCTGGGTCCAGCGGACGTATCCATTGGCCTGGTTTTCGACTTGCCCATTGAGAAACATAGTATTGGGGGTATGGCCAATAGCGAGGAACATGCCAGCCGCTTCGAGCACTTGCGTTTCTCCGGTCTCCACATGCTTGGTACGCACCGAAGTAACACCCACTCGCATATCGTCTGCGTCACCAAGCACTTCATCGACAACGGAAAATTTCACCAGTTCGATTTTCGGATTTCCTAAGGCTCGTTGTTGCATGATTTTCGAGGCTCGCATTTCTCCGCGCCGAAGAATCAGATAAACCTTCGAAGCGTATTTACTGAGGTACGTTGCTTCCTCAATGGCCGAGTCACCGCCGCCCACGACAACGAGCGGCTTATTTCGAAAACGGGGTAAAGCACCGTCGCAAACGGCACACGCACTAACGCCTTTGTTCTTGAATTTTTCTTCGCTTGGCAAACCTAAGTAATTGGCGCTGGCTCCCGTGGCAAGAATAACGGTGCGTGTTTCAAATGAGCCGTTCTCGATGGTGTTGAGCTTGAGTGGCTTGACTGAAAAATCGACGCTTACGATATCGTCTGTGATGACGCGAGTGCCGAAATTCGTCGCTTGCTGACGCATCAGTTCCATCAATTCAGGGCCCGTTACGGCATGCGCATGCTCTTCGACGGGGGGCAGCATATGTTTGCGATCGGAACCGATGGCTGAGTCCAAAAACTCTTTGAGCTTGCCGGACGGAAAACCAGCGTAATTCTCAACTTCAGTCGTTTGAGCGAGCTGGCCCATGGGATAGCGTCCGTTCACGCGATTTTCCTCAGTCATGGCCCCTTCGAAGAGCAAGGGACTTAGGTTAGCCCGTGCCGCGTAAATTGCAGCCGACCAACCAGCGGGCCCGCTACCGATGATGACGCAATTCTCAATGTTACTCATGAATGATCAATAAAAAGGTTGCCAATGTTAAATATTCGAGGCCGACGCCAAATCCTGCAATTTGAACCCCTTTTGTAACACAGGCGAATCAATTGACAATGGGCGACTCAATCGACTCGGACGCAGTTGTCGACCTTTATACTTTTGAGCGTTCTGAAGGGCAGCCCTGTGGGAAATTTCCTAGTGTTGACTAAATAACCCTATACATTGCTCAGCTAATCCAATTTGATCTTGCGTCTTCTACAACCTATACTCACCGCGAATCGCTGATTAAATGCATCACCTCGTTGGCTCGACTGATATGGCTGCCAAGCATTGCGCAAAGGTAGGGGCTGTATTTTCAAATCGATGCCAAGCGATCATGGTATTGGTCGTCTTGGCTGTGTGGTGTTGGGTTGATGTCTGGCCAAGAGGCAGGCTAGATCCAGATCGGCCGGAAATCCATCGCACAGACTTTACTGTTTACACGAAAGCCGGAAAAGCAGCGCTCGCAGGCGAGAACCCCTATGCGGTGACAAACGCTCGGGGATGGAGTTATTTGTATCTCCCACCCTTTGCGCTGCTTGTATCCCCGCTTGCTTGGTTGTCCGAAGGTTGGCAATGCGTCATTTGGTTTTGGATCAGCATCGCATGCTTGTACGGTGCATTTCGGGAATTCACTATTCTCGATCAATGGGCATTTCCTCGCGCATGGACAGAAAAGGCCGACCGTCTGGTAATTTGGGGAGGAATCGTCTGCATGATCGGTTTCAGCCTATCAACGCTCAACTGTCTCCAACGCGGTCAAGTCGGCGTACTTCAATTGTATCTGACATTACTGGGTGGGCGAATGATTCTCACCGAGACAACCAATTGGTCGGCATTTGCAGGCGGGGCCATATTGGCTGGCGGAATCATTTTGAAGATATCGCCAGCGTTGCCAGCCTCGGTATTGGTTTGCGGAATGGCATTCATGGCGGTGCGGTCGCATGACAAGAGTACCCGACTGATCTGCCTACGATCGCTTGCGGGTTTCTCCGGATTGGTGGCTGGACTGGCCGTTGGGATTTGGATCGTGCCAGCAAGTATTGTTGGATGGGATCGGAATCAAACTTACTTGGAAACCTGGCGGCGAGACGTTTTGGCTAGAACCAACGAGCTCAGCAACGACCCTTTTGCGGGCGATAGCCATTCGAGAAAAAACCAGAGTCCTATGAACGGAGTTTGGCTACTAGGCAATAGCCTCATGCGCGTTGAGAACGTTGGAGAGCCAACGTCGTCGGAAACCGCATTTCCTATGGACTTGCCATTTGGCAAAAAGCTGCAAATGGGTGTACGAGTTACAGCGATTTTGGCAACTTGCATTGTACTGCTTGCAATTCTGTGGCGAGGGTCTCCCCACTCATTGCTAGTTGCATTTGCAGTCGCGAATGCGGCGACGCTCTTGGTTGTACCCATTGCACGAGGGCACTACTTTATGGCGATGTGGCCAGCCGCAGTGTGGGCTCCTCGATGGCTGATGCAGTTCAATCCAATGCATGCTAAATTCCAGTTGGGCTGTTGGTGGCTAACCCAAATCCCTCCCATTTTATTGATCCTGCACTACGTATTTGAAAGTACATTGGGACAACTGGGTATTTTAGGGATAGGCGTTTGGATCTGGGAACTGCTGTTCACATTCGCAGTACTAATAGCGCTTCGTAGCAGTCGGAATATTCTAGTTAATCGCTAAAGTCGGAAAGGTTGAGGGACGATAACACTCTCGTGCTAATGGTTTGCGATTGGACTAGCTGGTCTGTCGTAATCGATTAGTACGTTAGGGGGGTACCTAACACAAGTATCGAAAAGCGAATGCGTGCATTCTCGAACGCTTGGTGGCGATCGAGTTGTATGTATTGGATGCGGTCAACCTTCAACGGGTAGAATCGCATCAACGCAGTTCGAAACACGTCGAACGACGGGACCTCCAGGCACATGAAACGCTACCTTTATCGATGGTTCGCTGGTTTGCAAATTGGCTGCGTACTGCTGACCGGTTGCCATCCTACCCAGCCATTCTTTCTGGGCGAACGCGGAGACTTAGCGCATTACCTCGATCGTGCTCAGCAAATTGAGTATGCCGATCTCAATTCGATTCCATTGCCGGAAGCGAGTCAATCGCACGAGCCTTTCTCCCTAAACAATCAAAATTTTGAACACCTTGATCTATCGCTCGAGGAATGCATTGCTTATGCATTAGTCAACACGCAAGTTGTACATGCTTTGCCAGGTACGCAACGTCAAAATGCGGATATCGCAGCGACGATTCTATCAAGTCCTTCAGGGCAACTGTTGACAGCCAGCGACGTTGCGATCACTGCGACAACAACGAACTCGCAGCAGCTCGGTATAGATCAAAACGGCAATCGCATCCTGCCCCGCGGTGCGGTACGAGCCAACCAGGTTGGTGGAGTTGAAGACGCATTGAGTGAATTTGATGCTCAATTTAATTCGTTCATGTCCTACAATACGACGGATCGAGCTCGCAACGTAGGTGCAGGGAACGTTTTCAATCCACAGTTGTTCGTAGCCCGTGACACAACAGCCCAAATGTCGATATCCAAACGGACTGCAACGGGCGGCTTCGCTACCATTCGCTCACAATCGATCTACTCGTACAACAATATTCCAACGCAGTCCGCAGGAGTTGGCAATTTCGGTCGAGCTGTTCCAAGCGATTACACGCAGATCATCGAAGTGCAAGTGCTGCATCCGTTGATGCGAGGTCGCGGAACGTTGGTTAATCGTATTCCAATTGTTCTAGCTAGAATCAACGAAGATATTTCGATTGGCCAGTACGAAGAGCGCATTCGCAATCTAGTCCGAGACGTTGAGTTTGCTTACTGGGATCTTTTTGCCGCCTACTTCAATGTCGACACGGCCCGAACCGCACTCGAAAGCGCTGCACTCGCACACAAGATTGCGTTTGCAAAACTCGAAACTGACAACCAGGTCCATGCAGAGGCCCAAGCTCGTGCTACCTACCACCAATTCCAAGCACAACTGGATGCCGCAATCGCTGGCGGTGGATTGCTTGGCAACGACTCAGGACTATATGGTCGTGAGCAGAACCTGCGACTGCTGATGGGCTGGGCGGCAAACGATGGACGATTGATTCGCCCGAGCGACAAGCCGGCACTCGGTCTGGCCGAGTTTGATTGGGATGCAGCCCGCGGCGAGACGCTCTGCCGCAACATCGACCTGCGCCAGCAAAAGTGGTCCATTAAGCAACGCGAATTAGAACTCATGTCTGCTAAAAACGGGTCCTTGCCAGATCTCAACATGTCCGTGAATTATCGGTGGCTCGGCGTCGGTAGCTCGCTCCTCGATAGCAAAGGTGGCAACGCTCCGTTCCCAATTGGAAGGCCCAGTGCCTTCGAAGAGCTTCTAGGTGGAAATTACCAAGAAGGGGGAGTTCGAATGGATTTTACTCCCAATGCCTTTGGTTCGCGGCGAGCACTTAACGACGTCCGAAACAAACAGCTAACATTGGCGAGGGAACACAGGATTTTAGAAGCCAAAGAAATTGCTGCTATCAACAAACTGTCCACTCTTTGGCAACAAGTGGATAGCCTGCACAAGCAAATGACCCAACAATTCCAAGCACTCAGCGCCGCCCAGAAACTTGTCGATGTCACACAAACCAAATTCGATTTTGGCTATTCGTCCAGCACTCAGGGCGGAAGTCGGGCAGACGAAAACATGGATCAGTTACTGCGAGCACAACAAACCCGTTCCTCAGCCGGACAAAGCTACATTCGAGCTCTGGCGGAATACAACAAGTCCTTAGTCGAAATCCATGCTCTCAAAGGATCATTGCTCGAATACAACAATATTGCACTCGAAGAAGGACTGTGGCCAGAGAAGGCTTACTGGGATGCTCACGAACGAGCTCGGGAACGGGATTCTGCCAAGTTCATGGACTATGGATCCAGCAGACCACAAGTCATCAGCCGCGGTAGCTACATACAACATACTGGTAACGCGAACGCTCAAGCTCGTCCAGCCAGCTTGACACCTGGTGGACCTGCTCCAGAGAAAAGACCAGAAGGGCCTGGCAACACTCCCGAAACGCTGCCAGCCAAGCCGAATCGTTCAACAGAGGACGTTCCGGAAAAGCGGGCAAGCAACGATTCGAAGCCCAAATTTGAATGGGGACGATGATTCACCAAGGATTTAAATGCGTACAGCGAAAGCTGTGAACGAGTGGTAGGGGGAAAACCCAAGGGACGGTTGGCTTTAATGGCCAACTGTCCCTTGAGTCATTCAGAATCAGCGCAACTCGAACCCGGCCGATCGCTCCGCGATCGTAGTTTCGCCAAATTCCTTCGACCTGTACGATTCAAATAAGTTTGGAGCTTACTGAGCCTGAGGCGCTAGCCGATTTCTTGCGGCGTGGCTCGGCTAGCCTGGATTATTCATAACCCGAATCCTAATTTTTGAACTTGCGATTTTCGCAACCGTTCTGTTGGCCAAAGGCCATAATCAACGTAGCCAGGGG
>JAYVPE010000251.1:0-6598 GCA_043757575.1 Pirellula sp. | reverse complement strand
GTGGTGCTAAAACGAGTTCAATCCATGTGTTAGTTCCGATGCCGCTTAAGGTCCGAGAACTAAGGCAAGCACTGGTCAAATTGACGAGACAACAATCGACACCGTAGCACGACCGGCAAATTAGCGTTTAAGCACAATTCACCCGCAGCTAGCCCGGATTATTCATGGGCAACTGAGTTTATGTTGTAAAGTATTGCGGCGGTGCACCTTGCGAGATACAGTTCGAAACCAGACTGCTTTTCTTAACCCGACGCGTAAGCGAGGGATTTTATTGCCAGTCCCTCGCTCACGCGTCGGGTTATGAATAATCCGGGCTAAATTAAGTCGTCAAGTTGCTTGACTAATTCTCCAAACCGGACCAACGCAGTTTCGACCGGCTCAGGTTGTGTCATGTCTACTCCGGCGCCTTTTAGCAGTTCGAGCGGGTCTTGGGAGCAGCCACCCTTGAGAAACCCTAAATAAGCGACTAACTCAGCCTGCCCGCCCTCAAGCACCCGTTTCGACAACGCAATTGCAGCCGACAAACCTGTCGCATACTTGTAGACGTAAAACGCTCGATAAAAATGCGGAATCCTGAAGCACTCTAATGCAAGCTCGTGGTCCACTACAAAATCAGGACCAAAGTATGCATTGAGCAATGCACTATAAACGGACTTGAAACTAGCGACAGTTAGCGGCTCACCACTTTCCGCCATCTCGTGTGTGATTTTTTCAAATTCAGCAAACATAGTCTGCCGAACAATGGTTGCACGAATGCTATCAATCTCGTGATTGAGTATCGCCGCCTTCTCCTCTTTGGTCTTCGCGTTCTGGATCATGTGGTGAGCAAGCAACTGTTCATTGAATGTGCTAGCCACCTCCGCGACAAAGATGGTGTAGTTGTAGTATTGAAAAGGCTGATTGGCGGCAGAAAAATAACTGTGCATGGAATGGCCTGCTTCGTGGGTCAACGTGAAGACGTCATTGAGCACACTCGGCTTGAAATTCATCAAGATGTAAGGGTCCGCGTCGTAGGTGCCACAGCTAAAGGCTCCGCTCTGCTTGCCCTGATTCGGATAGCGATCGCTCCAGCGACCCCGGAGGCCTTTTTCAAGCACTTGGCCATATTGCTTACCAAGCGGCTCAAGCGACTTTAAAACCACCGAAACGGCTTCATCCCAAGTGTGATGCGACCGTTGCGCCGAAAGAACCGGCACATAGGTGTCGTAATGGTGGATTTTATCTAGCCCCATCTTGCGTCGACGCATATCAAAGTAGCTATGCACCTCCGGCAGCCGCTTTCGAACAGCCGTGATCAGGTTGTCGTAGACGCTTAACGGAACATTGTCCGCAAACAAGGAACTTTCCCGTGCGCTCAAGTGATTGCGAGCTTTCGCGTAGTAGACATCACCATGAATGCTCCCTGCGAGGGTTGCGGATAGCGTATTTTCATGCCCATGGAATTGCTTGTAGTATTGGTGAAACGCTCGTTTGCGAACGTCGCGATTCGTGGAGATGAGAAACGAGCTGAACGATGCATTTGTCAACTCAATAGCTTCCCCTTTTTCGTCGATCACTTCGCCAAACTTGAGATCGGCGTCGTTCAATTGGCGAAAGGCCTTATTGGCTGTTTGAGCCATCTCGCCTTGCATGGCCAACAGGTTTTCTTCCGGCTGACTCAGCGTATGCTTGCGATAGCGATTGATACGTTCCAAGACTAGCGAAAAGGGCTTTAAGCAATCCTCGGCCATCATGGATTTCATTTTTTCCGTTGGGATCGACAAGATCTCAGGCCGGACAAAACTGGCTGCTTGGCCAGCTTTTGTAGCAAGGTTCTGATAACGAGCGACGAAGCCTTGGTAGTGGCTGTTGCCTTGATCCTCCGTCGTCTTCAAGAACGCATAGGTACCAAGCCGTTCGCCTAAACGGTCCAGTTTGACGTCAAAGGATAGGCATTGGGCTAAAACCTCAGCGGACTCAGTAAGCCGACCCGAAAACTGGGCAAAACCAGCGATCTCATTCTCAAACTGCGAGAGAACCGCTAACCAAGTGTCATCCGATTCGAATAAGCTGGTCAGGTCCCAAGTGTCGCTGACTGAAACGTCGGACCGTTTCGGGTTGGAGTTGGCTGCTTGGTTAGTCGCGGTCATGGCGATAATGGACTTTCTATTCGAATCGATGGCGGACTGAGCTTACGTGTGCAGTTTCTAACGCACTAAGATTACACGGACTTGCTTTTTTTCGGCACCCTGAATTCCAAAACCTGAATCGTTTAGAATTGTAGTTCCGTTTTAAGCAATCACGAATAGTTACGTAGGTCCCGCTGTCCTCAGCCGGAGGATAGGCTTACGTAGGTGAATGGAATACAAAAAAGCCCAGCATGAAAAAATCGGAACGAGCCAAAATTGTCCAAGTTCGACTGGAGAGTCTCTATCCTGTGACACCCATCCCATTGGATCATCAAGACACGTACACGTTGCTGGTTTCGGTACTCCTAAGCGCTCAATGCACCGACAAAATGGTCAATCGCGTCACCCCCTTGCTTTGGAAACTGGCAGACAACCCGTTTGACATGGCCCGAAAAAATGTTGAGAGCATTCGAGAAATTATTAAGCCGTGTGGACTCAGTCCCCGAAAATCCAAAGCCATCAAGGAACTATCCTCGATATTGATCGATGAGCATGGTGGCAAAGTCCCTGAGTCGTTTGAGGCGCTGGAAAGATTACCGGGCGTCGGGCACAAAACGGCTTCCGTCGTAATGAGCCAGGGGTTCGGCCATCCCGCGTTTCCAGTCGACACCCATATCCACCGCCTTGCTCAACGATGGGGACTCACCAACGGACGTTCTGTCATTCAAACCGAAACCGATCTCAAAAATCTATTCGCCGAATCGGTATGGAACAAGCTGCATCTTCAATTCATTTTCTATGGTCGTGAACATTGCACCGCTCGCGCATGCGACGGCACTGTCTGCGGTATATGCACTGAACTATTTCCAAGTCGAAAGTTTGCTGTGTCAACTAAAAAATAAAGTAGAAGTCAGAATGAAAGGAGTATTCAGTTTTGATCCCGTTGCTGACATTACCACGCAAACTGCCGAAACGTTGGTATCGACATTTTGTCGACCTTGTGTACCCACGCATCTGCGTTCTGTGTTCCAAACCGATTGTGGACGCGGAACAAGAGTCGATTTGTTCGCGATGTCAGACGGAAATAATACCGACAGAATCGGGTTGCCTACGATGCAGTGCACCCCTGCCAGCGGCTCACGGTACTCTCGTGGAAGCGACCGCGAAGTGCTTCTACTGCGAGCGACGCAAGTGGTCTTTCCGACACGCTTATTGCTATACCGCCTACGCTGGTACCGCAGCTCAAGCTGCGAGAAAAATCAAGCAGCAGTCCTGTGAGTCTTTGGCCATTGAGTTGGGCACAAGAGTGGGGCAATGGCTCCATCAGCACGAAGCATTCGATTCAAAGCTCTACGACTTTGTTGTCCCAATTCCACAGCACTGGTTTCGAAGAGTGACTGTCCGATACAACCAAGCGGAGGTGCTTGCGGAAAACATCGCACGCGAACTTGCGATTCCGATACGGCGTCATTGGCTTTATCGAACCCGTTGGACGGACAAGCAAGGGACGAAAACGATTGTCGAGCGACGGACGAGCGTAACGGATTCATTTGGTTGCAAGCCGAAAAAGGAAATTAAGGGCGCCAAGTTCTTGCTGGTGGACGACATCGTCACGAGCGGAGCAACGGCCCACGACGCTTCGCGTGCATTGCGAAAGGCTGGTGCGGCTCGCATCGATGTAGCCGCATTTGCTCGCGGTGTAGGTGCGTTCGGAAATCGCAAGACATAAAGTTAGGTATAAGCAAGCGATCCTTGAGACTTGTTTAACTCGCGCAGCGGCTGATAAGCCAGGGAAAGTTCCGGATCGAGCTTTCTGCAAGCCATTATCGATCAGCCATCTCAGTTCAAGGTATCCGAGCGAAATTGCATTGCGAACATGTCGGCTTCCTGCATTGTGACAATCGTATCGGATGTCCCACGCAACGTCACTTTTGTGGGACAAACATTCCCACCTGAATTTCGAAAGCCGTATAATGGCACTTAATCTTCACCGATCGTCGGTTCACCGCTGCACGATACGGCCGACTTTCCCAAGAGCTTAACATGAACCACTTTTTCTTTTTTTTCATCGCTCTTGCCACTTCTTACACTTTCGCCGATGACCAATGGTTGCAGTTGCAAGGGGATTCTCTGCGATCGGGCAATGCGCCAGATGCCACCCTTCCGACCCACTTAGGTTTAGTTGGTTCTGTCCCGATGACGGATGGGATATACACCGCCCCTGCGATTGCTGACGGGGTCGTTTATGTTGTGGATGGATCAGGAGTGGTTTCCGCCCTCGATGCCGACAAACTAACAACCAACTGGCAGTTTCGTTCGCGTGGCGGCCTTGGCAATTGCAACAATGTTTCATCGCCTGCTGTTGTTGGGCCTTATCTGCATTTCGGAACGATGGCTGGGTTCTATTACGTGCTCGATCGAGCAACAGGCAAGCTGATAACTGAACTCGATTGTCATGATGCCATCTTTTCAAGCCCTGCGGTTGGCATCGACCGCGTTTACTTTGCCACACTCGGTGCTCAAGTGTTTTGCGTTGAGTCGAATGGAAAAGTAGTTTGGAAATGGGATTTTGTAAAAGAAGTTGTCGGATTTGACGGCGACCGATGGAGCGGAGAAGACTGGTTGAAAACTCGCAAGGAGCGAGTCACATGGCGCGATCATTTTGTCTGTTCTCGCGATATTTGTGTAATCGGAAAGACGATCGTAATGCCAGCAGGTGGTCGAACGGTTTTTATTGAGGATCAAGGCTCCGCGCCCAAACTAAAGGTCGTCGGCCAAATTCCGGCTTACGATGGCGAGGAATATCCAGCTACGTTTGGACAGAGCGCTGATGCCAACGGAAATGTGTACGTGCAATGGCATCGTCGTGACAACGCCGGTCGTGTGGAAAAATTGAGACTGGATGGCGATTCTGTCAAAACGGAATTCGTCAGCGGTACACAGACGGCTATTCATTTGCCCGGCCTATTGGGCTTCACATCTGTCAGTGTCCGTGGTGACGATGTCTATCGAGTCAAGCCAGAACAAGGCCTTGGGCTCTGCCGACATCGAGCGGGAAATGAACAGCCCGAAGTTCTTTGCACTGCACCAGCAATCTCGCCACCTTTGATCACGCGAGAGCACGTCCTATACGGCGGACTCGATGGAAAGCTCCGAGTGATCTCTATGAAAAATGGTGAAACCGCTGAATACTCAACCGCGTTTCATTCCCCGATTTCCGCCCCTTTAGCCGTTGCAAATCAACGCGTCTATGTTGCTTCTGAAGATGGCTACCTGTACGTGTTCGGTGAAAACGGGAATGCTCCGCTACCCACCGGGGATCTTCGAGTTCGCGACGTTCGCAGCCCTATCAAAAGTGCGCTTTCCGATTCTAAATACGATTGGTATACGAACTATGGCGATTTTGGATGCACGAATTCGAATGAGCAAGGGCTTGCTCCGCCGTTGCGAATGCGCTGGGCTCGACGGCTCGAGGGGACCGTCAAGCATCTACCGGTTTGCGGTGGCGGTCGCATGTACACGCATACGGCTGAGGGGCAAATCATCGCTGTGGAGCAAGACACAGGCCGCATGCTATGGCGTCGCTATTGGCCAGATGTTTACCTTTCCTTTACCTCGCCCCTGTATGTAAACGGAAAGCTGCTGGTGCCGCAGGCCGGAATCAAGCAATCTCGGATGCGATGCTTGGATGCCGCAACGGGTGATTTGCTTTGGGAAGTTCCGTTTTCAGGTTCGCCCAGTTGGAGTCGGCAGTTTCCTCCCGTCGTACACGGCAATCTCGCAATCTACGCTTCCGGATCGGGTGAATACGCACCTCAAGGAACAGAGAAGCCGTTCACTTTTAAGGGAACTCCTGAGCCATCGGACGGGAAAGAGGTTATGAGTTGGATCTACTCAAACGACAACCCATATTATCCAAGCGACAATCGGCCATTGCTCTGGGCTTGGGACCTCAGCACCGGCAAAGTAGTGTGGCAAAAAGATTTTTCTGCTCTCGGACGGGGAGGAAATGATTGTGGCATTTGCATGCTGGATGGAAAACTCTTCTATTCAACCTTCTTTGGCTATTCGGCCAGCCATCGCGCTCGGCGAGGGCTGCCTGTCGAAAACAATGGCCTAACAGCCTGCCTCGATCCTATGACCGGTGAATCGATATGGCAGACCAACAAGTTTTTTGTTACCGCAAAATGCACATTGTCTGGCCGCGATGGTCGCATCTACATCGGCGGCAATAATCAAGCAACGGAATTTTCCACCGATCGACATGTTTGGTGTTTGGATGCGCGAGATGGCACATTGGTCTGGCAGTCCGATCCGATCACGTCAGCATTGAACGTGGTTACCGTTGGAAAGCAATTTATCTTTTCAAACGCTCTGAGAGGTCGAGGAAATGTATTTGATCGCGATAATGGAACGGTCATAGGAGGCGTGGATCACAAGTACGCTTGCTGCCGATTTACGATGTCGGGTTCCTATATCCTTGGTGCTAA
>JAYVPE010000250.1:0-6607 GCA_043757575.1 Pirellula sp. | reverse complement strand
TCCAATACTTCCATTGTCTTGTTTTGAAGACTGCTATTCAACAGCAAGAGCAATCAATTGGTTCTATAAATACTCATTTTTTGTTGACTTTCCGCGAAATATTGCGACTGCGGAAATCCGAGCCATTATTTAGGCCATTTTCTGCATCGAATCTCCAGTTAGAACGTCTCCGGGTAAATCACAAACTCAATGCGGCGGTTGTTGGCTCGATTTGCTGGACTCTGATTGTCTGCAACGGGATAGTTGTCGCCATGGGCCAAGGTAAAGAGTTGGCTGATAGGCAACTGATTGCGGCGAGTAAAATACTCCAGCACGGCATTGCTTTGTGAGGCAGCCAACTGGTGGTTCGTCGAAAATGCCCCGCCATAGAGGGGTGCATTGTCCGTGTGGCCTTCAATGGCAATACGCTGCCGCGAATAGCTTCGCTTAAATGCCTCTGAAGTGCGATCGAGAATGCCCGCTGCTGATGGCGTAAGCTGCGCGGTTCCCGGCTGGAAAAGTTGGTCTGCTGGTACGCGCAAGCGAATGACACTGCCTTCGTTTTCCACTGGATATCCAAGGTCTCGAAGTGGTTCACTTCCGATCTTGCTGCTCGTGTTGGCAGTAAGCTTGGCACCCCCTCGACGCTCAAGAAGCGATTGTTCGACCTGCACTCGATCCGCTAAGCCGCGAAATTGCTGGCTCGATTGAGCAGATGCCACTCGAGACTGTTGCAATTGATTGTTGACATCCAGCAATTGCCGCTGCATCAAGTCGGAACGCTCTTTAAACAATTGCATCTGCTGCTGCGATTGAGCCAGTTGTGTCGTGAGCTGTCGATTGTTATCGTCCAAGAGCTTCGCTCGCCGCTCCAATTCCGCAAGCTGTGCTGGAAGTTGCGGACTGGCCAAATTGGGCGCTGCATTCGGCACAAGGAACCCCGACGGACTTGCAGTCAAATAGGGATTGCTTCGGTTACACCCGTTAACCGCAAAAACGAGAATAAGAATGATCACTTTCGTGAGCCAGCTAGTCCACACTACGCCCGTTGACCGAAACGTAATGCTCGATCGAATTTGATGCCATTTCGAATGAAGTAGGACGCAATTGTGCATGCAATGGTTATTACCAATTGAAAGGAACAAAAGCAAGAGCGGACAAGCTTGACAGCATGCAAGCAATTCGGCGATTGGAAGTAGGGACGAATGCTATTATTCCGACGGATTTAACTGGCTATATGGGTGTCGGAACAAGGAATGAGTATTCGTTGTTTCAGGCAACCAACCGCTGATACATTTTAATAACTCTTTCGCCGACGATATGGGGCGCACACATCGATTCGACCCGTTCAAAGGCCGACTTTCCAAAGACTGAAATTTGGTCAGGAGCAGCGTGAAGACGCTGAATCGCGGACGCAAGTGCATTGGAGTCTTCGCTCGGAAAAACAATCCCATCGATGCCGTTCCTAACCACTTCCTTCATTCCGCCCGCGTCGCTTACGATCGGACAAACGCTTTGCCCCATTGCTTCCAGGAGCGCTCGGCACAGCCCTTCTTTGCGAGAAGGCATCACAAACAAGTCCATTCCCTTCATGAGTTCCGTGGCATTCTCTATATATCCAAGCATGCGGATACGGCCATTCAAGCGAGGGTCGTTGGCAAGGGCTGCTACCGAAGAATCCTGGAGTGGGCCAGCAATGAGTGCAACTAAGTTCGCGATATGAGAGCATTCGATCAACGCTCGCAGTAAAATGTCGATTCCTTTGACTGGGCGAATGGTTGCAACCGTACCCACGACAAACGCATTGTCGGGGATTTGGTACTTCGTAAACATCTCTTGCCGCGTAAGTGATGGTACGATCTTCCCAATGCAGTTATAGATGACCTCGCATTTGCTGTCTTTCACGCCGCCTTGGACTAAAGCCGCCTTGACTGCGTTGGATTCGCAGGCGTGCATTGAGACTTTGGGTGAAAGGTATGTGATCCAGTCCGCCGGTTCTCGCCAAGATGGAACACGCGTGATTCCATAGAAGGAAACAATTTTTGGCTGTCTACGCATCCCAACAGTAGCTAATACTGTTTGCGAAAGACCTCTAGGCAGGAAGGAATGAACAATGTCGGGCTGGAAAGAGCGAATGGTTCTTCGGAGAGTTGCGATGGCGGCGAAATCAACTTTTCTGTGACTTGAGAATGGCACGAAATGGTCGTAGCCGAACCCGGCCACTAGCGGATTTGTCACATCCGCAATCATCAACTGCATTCCCTTCGTAGCAATTGCACGTTGTTGTAGATCGCGGGCCAAGGCTCCAGGGGCATTGACGGCTAGGACTCGCATCGCGCATTTCCATGGAGTTACAACATTAGAAGACGCTTGGTAGCTGTTTGGCTGACATCATGTCAAGCGAACTTTTTGCAACAGCGGCTGGGCCGATCCAATCACTCTTCGAGATCAGTGGATCATTTCAGTGAGGAGAGGATTAACCGCAGAGGTCGCAGTGAACCGCAGGGATTTAGCTACCGCCATGCTTTACTCTGCGTCCCTCCGCGACATCAGCGGTTAACCAAATGGCGGTGCTGCAGTAAAGACCCTTTACAATTCCGTTTTTTCAAAAACAAGTGGAGTAATGCAATGCGACCGATCCAATTACTCTTCGAGATCATTGGATCATTTCAGTGAGGAAAGGATTAACCGCAGAGTTCGCAGCGAACCGCAGGGATTTAGCTACCGCCATGTTTTACTCTGCGTCCCTCCGCGACCTCTGCGGTTAATCAAAAAGAATTTGCAGAGCAACGCAAAGATGGTTATCAATCCGCGTGGTAACCTCGCCATGTCCAAACCAGTGTGTCTGCCAACGTTTGCTGGAACACTTTTTGATCGCAGTGCTTGGTCGCGCGGCTGAATACGTAACGGTAATCATAACCTTTGGCTTTGAGGGCCATTGCCGTGCGCTCGTTAGCCATCACCCAATTGTGATAAGTTTCTTCGGGATCTTTAGCTCGATTGTCATTTTCGGAAACGTGTGTGAAGATGCGTAGCGGTTTCTTCTCGCTGCTTTCGATTAGTTTCATTCCGGAATGGTATTCCCACGCACCGAGTGGATAGCGAGCTTCATCTGGCGCATCGTCGTCCTGTTGATCGACGAACGTACCGGAGTAAGTAATCAAGCGACGAAATAAATCTGGACGGAACCAGCCCATGGTGAGAGCCGCCGCTCCACCCGAACTGCACCCCATCGCAGCTTTGCCCCATGGATTATCGGTGAATGCTATGTTTGGATAAACCGCTTTGATTTCCGCATTAGTCAGGACTGCGGACAACACTTCGTCGTTAATAAACCGGGCCAGTCGATCGGACATCGTATCGTATTCGAGACCGCGCTGGCTACCCTTGCTATCGTCTCCACCGTTCTCTACCGCGATCGCGATGAATGCTGGCAACTTGCGTTTCACGTCCGCTGCAATGGTGAGATTGTCCAGTGCGTTTCGTACTAAGTTTAGGTTACTCGGTCCGTCATGCATCACAAGAATCGGCGCCTTCGTGCCGTCTTTGTAGGCTGCTGGTACGTAAACAGAAATCCTTCGTTCTTTGCGCACCGTCTTCTTAGGTTCGAGAGTGGGATCATCTCCACGAAAGATCTTACTGTCCTCCAATCGCATCGAGAATTGAAAGTATTTTCCTTTCGGATTTCCCCGGTCGGTGAGGTCAGGATCCAGCGAGTAATCGGGGCCAATTACGATGTTGCCGTTGCCTTCTGTACCGGGGCGTTCGGAATAGTTCTCATCGGGAAACGCTGGGCTGGTTGTCAATCCAACGCGTGCAAAAGTAAATAGGCAGAGAATGCAAACTGGGGGAAATCTGAGATTCAGCATAACGTAAATCAATCGGTGGAAGGAAAAGGTACTGTCCTGCGATGGGCGTGAATAAAGAATAACCTTAAGAGGAGAACGGTTGTCGTAGGTGGCAAAAAGAATTTTGTCCTAGGTTGGGAGTCTTTTTCGGATTGCGAGATGAGCCAAATTTACTTGCGAGCGTCTGCAAGTCGCCATAGGTACCATGCTCCGACGCTTCGATACGGCTGCCATGAATCCGTCCACTTCGCAAACTCCGTTTTTTTTGGCAATTCAGGCAAGCCAATCAGATGTTTTAGACCTGCGCGAACTCCGAAATCATCAACCGGCATGACGTCTAGTCTCCCCATCGTGAAAATCAACAACATCTCGACAGACCACTTGCCAATGCCTCGAAGTTCCGTCAGCGCTTCGACTAACGCTTCATCCGTCATGCTGTTGGCGATCCCTCGGCCAGGCACGATCCCCTGAAATGAACTCTTCGCGATACCGCGGATTGCCTCTGTCTTAGCAAACGAGAATCCGCATTTGCGATAGGATGGTACTCGCATTCGCGACAATTGCTGAGGCGTCGGGAATGCCTGGTTTGGAAACCTGGCAATCATGCGGCCCAAGATGGATTCGGCTGCTTTTCCGTGCAGTTGTTGATGTGCGACGGCGCGAACCAACGATTCAAAGGGTTCGCGGTCCCAAGCAGGACAGAGGTCACAACGCCCGACTTCTGCGATCCATTCACGCAATTGCGGACTCTTAGAGCTCAAGTGCTTTTCCGCCAAACGTAGTTTTTTTTCAAAGGTCTTCTGCACTGATTAGATTCTTTCTGTCGTGGGCGAAAGCCGCGTTTCTATTATTTAAGCACTAACGCTCGTGGCTCAGTAAATAATGTGCCATCGGCGTATTCATTCTTTTAAAAGTTTGAAAACAGCAAGAGTTCTTTAGAGATTTACTCACCTCGCTTCTCGAATGCGAGTCACAATATAACACAATTTTCTACTCAATCTCATTACAAGACTTGAGGTGGACGATGAGTCAACTCATCCTCGGTTTGTTTTTTTTACTGGTGTTCGCAACGTTCTGGGCCGTGACTGGACACGGACTGTGGCTCATTGTTGCGTTCTTATTTCGACAGGTCGGCACGAAATCATGTCCCGAGTGTAGCGAGCCTTTGACCGACACCGACAAAGCATGTCGAAAATGCGGTTGGACAAGCCGAGCAATCAATCGAAACACGGCGATCCGAGTTTGCACTCAAGCGCTAAAAACCGCTTTCGATCGAGGCTTGATTGACAAAGAAACGCTCGACAGGGGAGCCAAAACGATCAGCGAGCTAGAACGATCGCTTTCCGGAACGACTTCACCGAAAACCATCATGGCCGCTGAAGATGTTTCTCAGCGAAATACATCTGTTCCATTACCGAAAACTCCATCGGTCGTTCCTTTCGATTCAAGGGTTAATGAGGAGAGTGTGGAATGTCCGGTTGCGAAGGTGATGCAACCGCAGGTGCCACTGCCGAATGTCAATCGCGATTTGCCTCCGGTTTTGGCGATGGTCATTCCGCAATCGCAGCCGCATGCTCTCGACCAGGAATATTCAAAACCGCTACCGTCCCCAATGCCGCAAGTTTCACGGATTAAGCAAACGTGGGGAAAATGGCTAAGCGCCTTTATGGAGGAGAAGAATATCCAATGGGGAGAACTTGCCGGTGGATTACTTATTCTCTGTTGTTCCACGGCTCTCGTAATTAGTTTTTGGGAACACATTGCCTCCAGGCCTTGGCTCAAATTTAGCATCTTTACCGGCATCAACGCCGCAACGCTTGGGCTGGGGCTAAACGCATGGCATCGTTGGAAACTCCCTACAACGAGCCGTGGTATTCTGATGATTGGAATGCTGTTATTGCCATTAAATTTCCTTGCCCTTGCCATCTTTACCTTGGGTGTTCCATGGGACTGGTGGACCGTCGTTGGCGAAAGCCTTTCTCTCATTGTGCTTGGATGCCTGGCTTGGTTTGCCTCCAAAGTAATCACTCCACGAATCGAAGTAGTAACGACGGTAACCATCGTCGGTTTTGCAATTGCCAACCTTGTGGTTCGACGGATTGTGGACGCTGAGTCTAGTACCGGGGCACTCTACTCAAGTGCAGGTACACTGGTTGCCTTCTACGTCTCGATGATGCTAATTGGCAAAAATGGATTCAACGTCGCTGCTTCGAACCAAAGTCAATCCGAGCGGAATGAGCTGCTTTCGATGATGAGGCTCTTGGGCTTGGGTTCCTTCGGATTCCTCCTCGCGTTTGGTTTGTTATTGGGTTGTGGTGGATCACCGCTTCGATCTATGCATCAGTTGAGTCCATTGTTTTCGATTGTGGCACTTCCGCTATTGGTCTATGCGATTACGATTGGTGAGCAGTCATCTGCCAGGTCGCGATTGCTACTAGTGTCATTTATTCTCGCCGCTTGTTCTCTTGCTATCGCATGCTATGGAGTCGTACTAGCATGGCCAATGCCGCTTCTGATCATTGCGTGCTTCTCTGGCCTTTGCTTGCTCATTTTGTTAGTCGCGAAGTCGTTTCCGTACGCGCAGATCGCATATACCTGGCACTTGATTGGCGGCGGCGTTGCGGCTCTCGGTTGGCAGGTAGCGAGTGGACACGTGGCATTGCGGAATGAGGAATGGCGAGTTTTGGTACAAGCGTTGGTACAAGCGGATACTGGATTTGCGATTGTGGTTTGGAGTGTAGTCTGCCTGGTTGTGTCCATTCTGCTTTCGCGGTTTGAAA
>JAYVPE010000249.1:0-6625 GCA_043757575.1 Pirellula sp. | reverse complement strand
ACGTTGTTTGCCGCATCACTCTCGGAAACCGGTCGACGTCGAGCGTCATACTGATACCTTACCATTTGATTTAATGGATCGGTGACGCTAGAGAGGTTACCAGCCAGGTCGTATGCGTAGCGAGTGACGTTTCCGGCGGCATCGGTCTGCGTGACCGGGCGGTCCAAGGAATCGTAAGTTTGACTTTGTGTGTTTCCAAGGGCGTTGGTGGAACTGCGTTGGTTTCCACGGAGGTCATAAGCAAAACTGGACACCGATCCGTCCGCTCGTGTGACTTTAGTCAAACGATTCATGACGTCGAATTCGAACTGGGTGCGATTCCCGTTTTCATCCCTAACGGCCGTCGCTCGGCCCGCCGCATCATATTCAAACTGCTGACTGACTTCCGTGGCAGTTCCTGTTGCATTGCGGATTTTGTTGACTCTGCCCAAAGAGTCGTATTCTAATTGGGTCACTTGGCCTAAAGCGTTTGTGGTTGTATCAATCTGGCCGGTTGCGGTGTAAGTCAACAAGTTAACTCGATCGTCGTTGCCGCCAAGAGTTCCGACGACGTTGGTGACACCGAGTGTGTTGCCATTGGCTGGGTCAATGGTGAACAGCGTCTTACGGCCAACTTCGTCAGTAACACTCGTCAACTGATTGAAGTTAGGTTCGTAGGTGTAAGTTGTCGTCGCGACATCCTCACCCGCTCCTGGGCCGTTGCCGTTTGCCGCGGAGCCTTCCAAGACGATGGTTGCCGACAGCCCCGTACTGTCGTGAAAATCGGTGCCGCGAGCGTCGACTGTGAACTGAAGTCGATCGCCCGCTGAAAGGACTCGACGGACACTAAACGGCACTTGACTGCCAAATCCGTTGATACCGCCAGAGATAAGCGGAGCCGACGCGTTGTTGTTGAGTAAAATGTTGATGTCAGTGGTGGTGAAGTCGACCCCTTCGAACCGCCCATTGATTCGATAGGTTCCTGCCTGAGGTGCTGTCCATTGGACGACGCTGTTTCCACCGTTAGAAATTGGATGTAAAGTAAAACTGTCGGCCAATGTTGTGCTGGTGTTGAGGGTTTGTGATATTCGATTCAAAGTGCGATACACGCTAAAAAAGGATTCTCCTGCAAAAGCGAATATTCTCGGGTCAAGAAACTTTGCCGGAAAGCGTGTGAAATCGGCGCCTAGCACAGCCGAGAAGCCGTATTCCCAAGTACCGTTGGGATTGCCTGCAAGCGAAAAGTCGCTGGCGGCATCGAACACGGTCGGCTTGCTTTGGCCGGCTCGATCAGCACGGGCTATCAAGCGGATTTCTTGAGAAGTAAGCGCTCGGTTAAAGAGCTGCACTTCGTCGATACCCCCTTGAAAGTTATGTAAGTTCGCCACATCAACGAGGGTTGAGCCTATGGTCAAAGGCCCGTTGGTTGAGGGTCGCAAAAAGGGGTACTGACGAGCCGCTGCGCTCAATCCATTGATGTAAAACTGAAGTGTGCTACCACTTATAGTCACAGCGACGTGCGACCAAACATTCGTAGGAATAGTCACGTTGGAATACACGATGCGAAACTCACCGCCGTTCTGACGCGACGTGAAGGCTAGTCTACCATCTGTTTCCAGAAATAAACCGTAAGCGACGTCATTGTTGCCAGTCGCTGGTCGCTTCTGGACAATCGTACGCTGGTCACCAGCAATACCTCTCGGGTTGATCCAAGCGTTTATGGTTATGTCCCCGGTAACGTCTAGGCTTCCATCTGCGGCGTCCGCAATACGGACATGGTCGTTTTGGCCATCAAAAAGAAAGCCCAGGCCTACGACGCCGGGGGCGAACGAGGTACCTTGACGTGGCGCTCCATTATTCCCTGCAACAAGATCATTAGCGTAACCATCTGCCGACCACCAACCGACTAAACCTGGAGGTGTTTGAACGGCTTGTTGGTTTTCGATCCCTGAATCGATGTCGACTGGCCCAGTGCTTGAAAGCGTGCCATGATTTTGATTGCTACTACTATCGAGAACGACTGCGGTTGACGATCCTTCGAACGAATAGCTGGCGACCAGACCAACTTCACTGGCCGAAGGAATGCGGAACATACCGGCTCGCATCTGGTCGCCGGTGCGAGCCACATTCCAGACCCGAACCTCGTCGATTGCACCAGTAAACCAGAACTGTTGTCTCTCGAAATCAATGTCTGCGCCGATGAGGAACGGATGGGCATCATAGGCGATGGATAGGGTAACCATTCCGACGGCCACGGGCACTCCGTCGACATACATTGTTAGCGTATCCCTGCTATCTTCGAACGTCATCGCAATGTGATACCATCGCCCAAGTTCGGGCTGCCATGGAGCCTCTAGGAGAGAAAAACTGCTACCGTTAGATACCATCGAACCGAGTTGCCCCTCCTTGTAGTAGATCTGGTAGGAGTTCAACGTCGCATTTCCCACCGGTTTGCTCAATATCCCCCCGATCTGGGGAATTGAATCAAACTTGACCCAACTCTCTAGCGTTACATTTGACGTACGCAGCGAGGGAGAGTCTGTAATCGCAACAGCGTCATCAATTCCATCGAATTGGAGAGCCGTTCCGAATGATCTTTGGCCATTACTTAGTTCCTTGCTTTGCGTTAATACGTTTCCATTCGAGTCATAGGTGAACCAGGTCGAATGTTGGACGCCATCGACAACTTGGACCGGAAGATTCTCGCTATCGCGCAATACCCTCGACATTGCCCCAACGCTGTCGCGTGAGGATGAAATCTGTCCACGCTCATCGAGTGTGCTGCGAGTCACATTGCTATTGGAATCCGCGAATACGGCCTCGGGCGGAGGAACTCGGCCAGCAATCGGATTGGACAGAGGTGATGCAATGGGATCCGCTGCTGTCTGCTCAGGTGGAAAGAGCCCTTGGATATCCAGCGGGAGGTAACGCCGAGTGGAACCATCTTTGCGAACTACGTCGGTTACGCGACCGTGAAATCCATAAGTGGCGGACTCACTGTTTCCCAATTGATCGGTTTCGCCGACCATGCGATGTTGGCCATCGTATCGCCATCGCCGAGAGGAGCCATCCGGATCGGTCACCCTTATGAGATTACCTTGAGCGTCGAGATCGAGCCGAGTCACTCGTGTGACTGGATCGGTGATCTCAATGCGATTGGACGAGTAAGCAAAGGTCGTTGCCAGGCCCACGGGGTCCGTGATCTTTTGGATTCTGCCGACGTTGTCGTACTCGTATCGGGTCAGATTTCCGTTGCGGACGGTAATCGTCGAGAGCTTTTTGATCGCATTGTATTGCTCGACCGTTTGATCTGACCACAGTCGCCGAAAAGTGCCGTTCGGTAACTTGCTGAGCGTCGCAAACACACCCGGCGGATGATCGTATCCGCCGCTGGGATTGCCAGGAAACAAGAGTTCACTGCCATCGCCGTTGATAACAAGAACAGAGCCGTCGGAATTTTCGACGAGTTCGTAGAGTCCGCTGATTCCCCAACCCGAGCCGAGCGCACTGCCAATGGTATTGACCGAAGTTACTTGACCCTCCGTGCTACCAAGTGTGCCGATGAAACCTCGTTGGCCAGCATAGCCCAACATGCCGGACCGAAGCGTATAGTCATAGACACCGCTCGGTTGATCGCGCAAGTCGACTTGGAGCGCGGCATCGACCGATCCCGCCTCTAAGGGCAGGCGCCAGATGTTTTTGTTGCCGCTTAGCCCGTACTTGCCCTCTGCAAAGCCTGGCACTTCTGCGGAAAATCCATCTCGCTTGACTTCGAGCTCCGCAATCAAACGGACCGCACTTGGTACCGAGTATAGATTTGGATTCAAATCACTGAAAGTAAAATGGACGATGGGCCGCGGGTCTGCTCGCAAGGAATCGTAGGTCAGCGTCAATCCACGCGACACGCCTTGTGACTGATAAATGACTAAGTCATGTGTCTCCAGAAGCGCTCCTGAATGCATTTCGCAGGTAGAAGTGGCTTCAGCCGTGCATGGAAACCCCTCGGGTTTCTTATTGCGTGGATCGTTTCGATTCTTTGGACCTGTCGGAGCGGGTGGATCGAAAAAGTGCCAGCTCGAATTGCGGATACCGCCGCTGATCGTGTCGATCACACTACCGTTCGCATTGACCTGGCCGACGCCCACTTTATCAAACTGACCTGTGACAGGATTGATCGACCACAAGTCCAGCAGCGTGCCGGGCGCATAGCCTCCCCTATTGGGCAGCGATAGCGGCGTAGGCGTCGTGAAGACCATTTCGCCAGGTTGAATCGTAACAACCAAATCGGGAATCAAACCTTCAGGCAGAGCGGCCGGTGTCAGAGTCACGGGTACATCCGTGATGCTGAGCAAGCCGGTGAAAGGGGTACCTTGCTGATTCATGAGCGTACCAGCTCCGAAAACGACTTTGGCACCAGGAATCGCGGCTGTCGTGACCGTAGTGGTTTGCAGTGGATCGATCAACTTGGCATTTGCAAGATCAATCGTTGGCAAGTAGATCGGCCGGTCAATAACGTTGTTTACGAACGTATAGACATCGTGTTCCAGCACCAGCGGCAGTTTCTCGGCGATGAAGGGATAGGCACTCGATCCAGCAAATAGTTCACCGCGTATCTTGAGCGTGTCCGACACGACCGTACCATTTCCCAGGTCAAGTGTGAAGCTGCCGTCGCTTTGTGTTAGGCCACGCACCGATCCGATTTCGATCGTCATGTTTGCGAGCGGACTTCTATCCACAGCCAGTATTTTTCCAGAGACGCGTGTCGTTTTGATCGGATCTGCAAGAACATTCAGGGTGAACGACTGGGATGTGGACAATGCGCCATCGCTGGCCCTGGCCTCGAACTGGAAAGTGCCCAGTTCTGCGGGCGTCGGCCTGAAAACAAGCGTGCCATTCGATTCCAATGTGCCTGAAACGGATGCTCCTGCATCGTTGATCAACGAAAACGTGACTCGATCTAAATCGGGATCGGTGGCTTCCAACGGCACTCTTAAAACGCCACCTGGAAACACATTGAATGAACCGATGGGAGCAAGCGTCGGTGCTCGATTCGTGCTAGCCAAGACCTGTGGCTTTAGGGCAAAGAGCACCTGTCCTGGGTCATCGAACTCGAGGGCCACGGGAGCCGACCACGTGCCATCAAGGAGCCCGCCTCGCTCAATGGATGGTTCCAAATTCAAATACGGAACGCCCTGCGCCGTGGAGCCGGACCGATTGCGAAGATTGACACCTGCGGGTAGTCCGGGAAACGCAACGACCACCTTGCGCCCCAGCGGGCTGCCATCGTTGCGAAGCCGGAGCTCTGCTCGGTACTTGCCGGTCGCAGAATCGAATCGAACGTTTTGGATTTGGACCTTGACGTCGGAGGCGAGCAATAGACTCGAGGTATCCAAGCTGGGACCAGCGTTCATCACTACGCTATCTAAGGGCAGGGTTGGGGCGCTCGAGGCGTCCACATCCACCTCATTGGTAAGCGGTTTGATGGTGACGCGTGTCCCTCTATCGCTATCGCTGCTGAGCAACTGGAACTTGAGCAAACCTGTCGTTAGCGGGCTTAGATCGCTCAAGTCGATTTGCAATACCGAACCGTCCCAACGAACGCGTCCCGGCTCGAACTCAGCTTTAGAACCAGCTAGGGTGAAAAGCGAGGTTCCAGGGGTGCCGCGATCGAGCAGCGTCGTCCCAGGCTGCAGTGGTTCCACGAGGTACACAGCCAATAGATCTTCGATTGCCGCGGAAGGATCGGACGTGTCGAAGCTTGTGTCGAGCTGTACGCGGTAGTTACGGCTCCCGGCCGCTTGTCCCAACGTCAGGGTCAAACTGGTTTCATTCGATATTTGCCCCGCTTGTTCGGTTAGACTTCTATGACCAGTGCCTTCGCGATTTAAATGATTGATGATCACAAGCACATCGAGCGGGGAAACCGTTTGATCGCCGTCAACATTGTAGAACGGCTGAGCAGGATCGTGTTTTGAAGCCAAACCGCCCGAACTATTCTGGTTCACATAGTTAATGACGGCCAAGACGTCGAGAGGCGAAATGTTGCTGTCGTTGTTGACGTCCAACGAGTCAACAGGGTTGCGCCATTCGACATTTAGCATGCGTCGATCTTCGAGGGATTCAACCACGAGTCGCCGCAGATGCGCTCGCTTGTGTTTACGTTGTTGGGATTGTAGCCTTGGTTTGCAATAGGAGCCGAGTATCCCAGGCATTTCAATCATAACGATTCGTTTTTTGTAAGGTGATGCAAGGTAATAGCGAGCCGCTGCATAATTAAACTCCTGAACACTCGAACTCATTCCCTAGCTCCGCTTGGGAATGCGGCGGTCCGGATATCCACTTCGCCACACTGGTGAAACTACTTGTTAGCATTCGTTCGCAATTTGCCATGCAGGTGCGTGACTCTGCGGATCAAGAAGCCATCACTCTACCACCCTAATCACCCCGAACCGAATTTATGTTACATTTGGGCCAAAATAAGGCTTGTAGCCTCCTCTTGGTACGCGGAAACCTAGACTTAAGCCGCGAACAACCGGGACGCTCAAGCCCGTCGCAAGCGAAGCGCCGCAGTTGCCCCAACGACCTTGGAGGCCGTCTCACTTTGCACATCGCTTGCAAAAACAAAGCAAGGGTGGCACGCCCAGAG
>JAYVPE010000248.1:0-6683 GCA_043757575.1 Pirellula sp. | reverse complement strand
CGCTCGGATTATTTCGATGCTCGCCACCAGAGACTTTGAATATTGAATTGGCCTAGCCCGACCGTTAACTCCTGCTTAGAATCTTCATCGGTAGCAGCGATTTGGGCTAACTTTTGGGCTAATTGGGATGCGACGTCCTGAATTCCCTGGGATTTTGAAGCGTTTTCGAGTCCTTCTTCGCTCCTTTTGACATTAGTCCGCAATTCGGCGTTCTACACAAGCGAACGCATCAAAACATTATGAAAAACGATATTCATCCCAATTACAGTGAAACCAAAGTAACCTGCGGTTGCGGAAATACCTTTCAGACTCGCAGCATTCGCAAGGAGCTTCGCGTCGACATTTGCAATGTTTGCCACCCGTTTTACACCGGCAAACTGAAGTTCGTTGACACTGCGGGACGCATTGAAAAGTTCCAGACCAAATTCGCTGCTGGTACTTACGCTAGTCTCGGTACAAAGAAGCCAGCTACCAAAAAGAAGTAGCTGCGCGAGCCAATTGGCGACGCTCTTGAATGAAGCTTCGCTGTCATGAAGTGGCTCTGGCAATCAGAATTCAAAGACCGTCGCAGATTGCCAACTGAGGCCTGCGACGGTTTTGTTTTTTACCCAGCCAAGACTACGAATGAAAATACGCGAACAACTCGAGCAAACCTTAACTCGATTTAACGAACTCGAAGCCATGATGTCCGACCAGGCAATATTGTCTGGTGATTCGACTAAAATGGCCAGTATCATGCGAGAACACGGCGGGCTACTCAAGGTTGCAACCTTGTTTCGCAACTACGAGCGAATGGCCGCAGAACTCAAAGAACTGGCCCCGATGCTTGCTTCGCCCGATCCCGACGAAAGCGCCATGGCGCTCGAGGAGTCCACTCGATTGAAGGCGGAGCGGCAAGCGATTTGGAACGGATTGCTTGACATGAGCATCGGCGGGGAGGACGCAGCTCGTACTCGATGTGTGCTCGAAATCCGAGCTGGAACCGGCGGCGAGGAAGCGGCCTTGTTCGCACGCGATTTGTACTCCATGTACAAACACCATGCTGACGCCAAGGGTTGGAAAGTCGAAATCATGGACTCCAGCACGACGGAACGCGGCGGTTTCAAAGAAATCATCCTCGGCTTCGAGGGCGAAGGGGTCTTTCGTGAACTGCAATTCGAAAGCGGAGGCCACCGAGTTCAACGCGTCCCAGAAACCGAAGCACAGGGACGCATCCATACGTCTGCTGCTACCGTTGCAGTCATGGCCGAACCCGAGGACATCGAAATCGACCTAAAAAAGGAAGATTACCGCGTCGATAAATTTTGTGCGTCTGGACCTGGAGGTCAGCACGTCAACAAAACCGAATCCGCGATTCGGCTAACCCACTATGAGACCGGGGTCGTCGTCCAATGCCAAGACGAAAAAAGCCAACTTAAAAATCTGGCAAGAGCCCTACGCGTTCTCAAGACACGCCTGTACGAAGCCAAACGCGAAGCCGAGTTGAAACAACGTTCCAACGAACGCATGTCCCTCATCGGGTCTGGGGACCGCAGCGAGCGCATTCGAACGTACAATTTCCCACAGAACCGACTCACAGACCATCGCATCAACTTGACTTTATACAAACTCGATCAAATCGTAGCAGGCGACTTACAACCCGTTTCCGACGCGCTGATCGAATACGAACGTTCGACCCTACGAGACGATACCGACGCGTAATGTTTAACCCGCGCAGCGGCGGGCGCAACAATGTTTAACCCGCGCAGCGGCGGGCGAAGCCAAGCACCGTTAATAACGCATTCACCCGAAGGACGACCTAATGACCGCCACGAGCACGACGCAATCGGATCCGTGGACTATTTTGCGTCTGCTCCAGTGGACGACCGAGCATTTGAAAAAGACCGGCTCTCCTTCGCCTCGCCTCGATGCGGAAGTCCTCTTGGCTCATGCCCGCGGCTGCGAACGCATTGAGCTCTACACTGCCTTTGCAGAAGAACCCGACGAGACAGTGAAAGCCAAGTTTCGTGAAGTCGTAAAACGACGCGCCCAAGGTGAACCGGTCGCTTATTTGGTCGGCAAGAAAGAGTTTTACTCACTTCAATTCCAAGTCTCGAAAGACTGCCTCATCCCTCGCGGCGAAACTGAACATATCGTTGTCGAATGCCTGGATCGTGCCAAATCCATTTTAACATCGGAACCCGATAAACATTTTAACATCGTCGACGTGTGCACAGGTAGCGGTTGTATTGCAGTCAGTGTTGCCAAGCATTTAAGCCGATGTATTATCACCGCCATCGACCTTAGTCCGGCTGCGGTTGCAGTCGCGAAAGCAAACGTGGAGCAACACAAAATGACCGATCGCATCTCAACCCTTGAGTCCGACTTGCTAGCCTCCATCGCCGAAAACAGCGTCGATTTTGTGTTGAGCAATCCGCCGTATGTGTCCGAAACCGAGTATGCAAAGCTCGATAAAACGGTGCGGGAACATGAGCCACGCATGGCGCTCGTCGGAGGCGTCTCGGGTACTGAAATCATCGAAAGGTTAGCTTCCCAAGCAGCCGACAAACTAGTCGAAAATGGCTGGTTCATCTGCGAACTGTCACCCATGATCGCGGACCAAGTCGAAAGCCATATGGTCAGCACTCAAAACTGGACAAACATTACCATTATCAAGGACCTTGCCCGCCTCAAGCGACTCGTCGTCGCCCAACGACTTTCTAAGTGCCCGTCGCATTGATGTTTAACCGGCGCAGCCGCGGGAACCCATTACCACGTTCGCTGACTCTACCGCGTTTCCGGTTAAACTAGTCGCAGCCAAATACCTTTAAAATCAACCTCCTTTCCTTCAACCACCTTTCCTCCTAGAAACAGACTCAAAATGCAAATGGAAAAACTGGTGTCGCTCTGCAAGCGACGTGGATTTATGTTTCAATCGAGTGAGATATACGGCGGTCTCAACGGTTTCTGGGACTACGGACCGCTTGGAGTTGAACTCAAACGTAACATCAAAGACGCATGGTGGCGCGATATGTGCCAAGGACACAACGAACTCGTCCAACCCGAAGGCGCTCCAAGCACCTACGAGATGGTCGGTCTCGACTGCTCCATTATCATGCACCCGCAAGTTTGGAAATGCTCCGGCCACTACGATCTGTTCCACGACTTCATGGTCGACTGCCGCGCAACCAAAAAACGCTATCGATTCGACCAAGTTCGAGGTAAATGGGTAGCCCGAGGTGAACAAAAAATCTTCGTAACCATGTTCGCAGACGCAGAGCTGGAACAAGAAGAGGTAACCCGTCGCGCGCTCAAATTCTTTAACCTTCGCAACAAGGACGTAGGCCAACTCACATTTGCCGATTCGTTCCTGACGCTAGATAAACTCGACCCCAGCCAGCGACCAAGTGTCTTAGGTCCCGACACCACCGAGTTAGGAACCCTGACCGATCCTCGCGAATTCAACCTTATGTTCAAGACCTATGTCGGTGCATTGAGCGGTGAAGAGGGAGCTGCTTTCCTGCGGCCTGAGACCGCCCAAGGCATCTTCGTCAATTTCAAAAACGTCGTCGACAGCACACGCATTCGCATTCCTTTTGGCGTGGCTCAAGTGGGAAAGAGTTTCCGAAACGAAATCACTCCACGCAACTTCACCTTCCGTTCTCGCGAATTTGAACAGATGGAGATCGAGTTCTTCTGCAATCCAAACGAATCACCGAAGTGGTATCAGTATTGGCGTAATAGACGAATGCAATGGTATCTATCGCTCGGTTTAGCAGGTGACCGATTGAGATTGCGAGAACATCACCAAGATGAACTCAGCCACTATTCCTGCGGAACGGCCGACATAGAATACGCGTTTCCTTTTTTGCCTGAAGGCGAATTCGGCGAACTCGAAGGCATCGCGCACCGAGGCGATTTCGATTTGCGGTCGCACTCCGAAGGCAAACTGGATCCAAAGAAACGTCCACTTGAGCTTGAGCTCAACGACCAAGGCCAACCACGGCATCGGGGCAGCGGCAAAGACCTTTCGTACCGCGATGACTTAACCAACGAACGATTCATCCCGCATGTGATTGAACCCTCCGCCGGTGCCGATCGAGCGACGCTCGCATTCCTTTGTCAAGCGTATCACGAAGATGAAGCACCTGATGAAGACGGCAAGCTGCAATCCCGCTCGGTAATGCGTTTGCACCCACGCCTGGCACCAGTGAAGGCTGCCATCTTGCCATTGGTTAAAAAGGACGGGATGCCCGAAGTTGCCAAAGAAATCTACACGGCACTCAAGCAAAGGTTCAACGTCTTTTACGACGAGAAGGCTGCCGTCGGACGCCGTTATCGTCGACAAGATGAGATCGGCACACCTTATTGTATCACCGTCGATACGCAAACGCTCACAGACCGCACAGTCACCATCCGCGACCGAGATACGCTAGAACAATGGCGCATTAAAATCGACGATTGCGTTAGCGAAATCACCGCCCGAGTTACCTAGCATGGACTACCAACAGGGAGAGTTGTTTTCACACGACATCGCCCCTTGGGAGATCGATGCGGCGGCGGAGACTCCCTGCGCATCGGTCGCCTTTCCCGAAGCGCCTTTCGGACCGTATGACTATCGTATCCCAGACGAGCTTGGCGGCTTGATCAAACCGGCGATGCGAGTCGTTGTGCCACTCGGCAAAGGAAATCGCGAGATAGTCGGCTACACGATAGCTGTTCACATCAGCCAACATCCGCGAGAGCTCATCAAGCCGATCCTGCGAGCCATCGATCCAGAGCCACTTTGCAACACAAATTTACTTCAACTGATTCAATGGATGAGCCGCTATTATCTCGTCCCACTCGGCCAAGTTTTCGAAGCGGTCATCCCGGCAGGCGTTCGAGCCGGAGCAGGAACTCGCAACCAAACGCTCCTCAAGCCATCGCTCAAAGCTAGCGATGATAGGCAGGTAAACTCGCTACCGGTCAAGCAGCGTCAAACGCTGCAGCAATTGATCTTGGCCGACGAGCCACTTTCACAAGAGCAATTACGGCATCTAGCTCAATGCTCCGATGGTGTAATAAAAAAACTATGCGAACTCGAATTTGTTGAATCGTACACGGAACGTGTAATGACGTTTGGTAAAGATGTCGCGGCAGAAGTATACGAACGAGTCATGCCACCGGCTCTTTCGTCCGATCAACGAATCGCATTGCAAACCATTTACGGTGCTATCGACTCAGGCGAACATGAAACGATCCTGTTGCACGGTGTAACCGGTAGTGGCAAGACCGAAGTCTATATGCAATCTATCGAACAAGTGATTTCATTCGGACGGCAAGCCATTGTTCTTGTTCCCGAAATTAGCTTGACTCCGCAAACACGCTCGCGATTCCAAAACCGGTTTGCCAGCGTTGCCGTCCTGCACTCAAAAATGAGTGGACCGGAACGCCATTACCAATGGAAACGGATCGCCGAAGGTGGCGTTCAAGTCATCATCGGCCCGCGTAGCGCTATCTTTGCGCCAGCCCCTTATCTCGGCTTAATTATTCTCGACGAGGAGCACGAAAATTCATTCAAGCAAGAAACCATCCCTCGCTATCATGCTCGAGACGTCGCAATCCATCGTGCGTCGTTGGAACGCATCCCGATTGTACTGGGCTCCGCAACTCCGTCGTTGGAGACTTTCCATCGAGCCACCATCGGCCAGTACAAGAAAGTAACCCTTCCTCGACGTATATTGAATCGACCGCTGCCAGAAGTAACTACAATCGACCTGCGATCCAATCGCATTGATGTCGATCGAGGCAGCCTTTCGCGGCCGCTTGTTCAGGCCATTGAGAAAACTTTGGCTGAGAATGGCCAAACGATTTTGCTACTCAATCGGCGAGGCTTTGCGACGTCGATCCAATGTCCAGCTTGTGGTCACGTCGTCACGTGTCCTGATTGCGATTTGGCACTCACGCACCACCGCGAAGGGAGTAAAGCGTTATGCCATTTCTGTGACTACACCATCGCGGTCCCTCAAGTTTGCCAAAAGTGCGGCTTCGAAGCTATTCGTTTCGCAGGACTCGGGACTCAGAAATTAGAGATGGAGGTTCAGCAGCGGTTTCCAGATGCCGTCATTGCTCGCATGGATTCTGACACGATGAAGAAGCCGGGAAGTCACGAGCGAGTTCAAGCCGACTTTCGATCGGGTCGCATTCAGATTTTGATGGGAACTCAGATGATTGCCAAAGGGCTGGACTTTCCAAATGTGCTTTTGGTGGGTGTGATCAACGCCGACACGGCACTTCATTTTCCGGACTTCCGCGCATCCGAAAAGACGTTCCAGTTGGTGACGCAAGTCGCGGGGCGCACGGGTCGAGGGGACCGAGGCGGCGTCGTGCTGGTGCAGACCTATTCGCCGGACCACCCGGCGATTATTGCAGCATGCAAACATGATTACAAAAGTTTCTCCGAACAAGAGCTAGTGCAGCGTGAGCAGTTCGGCTATCCACCGTATGCATCGTTGGCTCGGATTATCATGCGAGGGCCGATCCAACGAGAAGCCGAAGAGTTTGCGGATGGAATCGTCAAAAAAATTCAGCTTGAGATATCCCGAACATCGGCACCGGTTCGAGTGTTAGGTCCCGCACCACCGCCGATCGCGAAACTTCGGGGCCACTACCGTTTCCACGCAATGCTAATCTCCAAGGAACCGGCAGCACTCAACACGATA
>JAYVPE010000247.1:0-6686 GCA_043757575.1 Pirellula sp. | reverse complement strand
GTCAGTACGGAAAAGGCGGTTTCAAATTGTCCGTATTCGGATTTGATCCTGCTGGAGACTATGAGTCGATCGCGCACAGTAGCCGTGGCCGCCGTGTTAACCAAGCTTGCCCTGATGCAAGTTTGCTCTTAGATAAAGCCACCATGCAAGTAAACCATGGCGGCGGGGCACGATTCGCATCAGACTCGGTAGAGTACAGCGTGATTCGCAAGTGGATTGAAGCTGGTTCACCGAAGTCTCTTCGTCCCGAGCTCTCCGTCAAGCAACTTGAAGTCTTTCCTAAACAACGCGTCGATGGTTTTGGTTACACTCAGCAACTGCGAGTGGTTGCCCGGTACAACGATGGCACGCACCGCGATGTCACTGCGACTGCGATTTACGACGCGATCGATACAGGCATCCTCAAGGTATCGAACGTTGGGCACGTCACGACAATCGGTCAGGGACAATCGTCGATCATGGTGCGGTACGATGGCCAAACTGCAACGAGTACTTTTGTTGTGCCCTATAGTGCAAGCGTCGATTTGACCGATTGGAAGAGTAATAATTATATGGATGAGCTTGCGGCGGAGAAATTCAGTGACCTTGGGTTGTCACCTTCCTTGCTCTGCGATGACGCGACATTTGTTCGCCGGGCTTTCCTGGATGCAATTGGCTCCCTCCCCGATTCAGAACAAATCCTTCGCTTCATCGGATCGGGTGACCCAAACAAGCGATCGCGGCTCATCGATCAGTTGCTTGGATTGACCGGCGACCCATCACTCGATGTATACAACGATCGCTACGCTGCGTTTTGGACACTTCGATGGTCCGATCTTATTCGCAATAATAGCGCTTCACTCGGCGAGCAAGGAATGTGGGCCATGCATAATTGGATTCGCGACTCGTTCCGGGTCAACAAGTCTTTCGATAAATTTGTTCGAGAATTGGTTACTGCTAAAGGTTCGATCTATTCCAATGGCCCTGCCAATTACTTTCGCGTTCATGCCGATTCTTCCGCCCTAACCGAAGCAACGTCGCAGTTGTTTATGGGCGTTCGACTGGAATGTGCAAAGTGTCATCAACATCCCTTTGAAAGTATCAGTCAAGCTGACTACTACAGCATGTCCGCATTTTTTTCGCGAATCGGATCCAAGAATAGTGAAGAGTTTGGGCTCTTTGGACGTGAAACCGTGGTAATGGTGAAAGCCGCAGGAGAAGTGAATCATCCTCGTACAGGAAAAAAGCTTTCTCCAACACCACTCGGCGGTGAAGCGATGGAGCATTTGTTCGATCGACGCATTCCGCTTTCGGAATGGCTGACCGGCCCAAGCAATGAATACTTCGCACGATCGGTAGCGAACCGGTACGTCGGATACTTGCTCGGTTACGGATTAGTTGATCCTGTCGATGACATGCGAAGTACGAATCCGCCTAGCAACGAGGCTATGTTGAATGCGATTGCGCGGGATTTCGTCAAATCCGGCTACGATATCAAGCACTTGATCCGTACCATTATGAACTCAAGACTTTATTCGCTGAGCTCACAACCCACTGCGGAAAACGCGGCTGACAATCGGTTCTTCAGCCATTTCCACGTCAAGCGATTGTCGGCAGAGCCACTATTGGATGCGATCGATCATGCGACGGGGGTTCGAACTAAATTCAAAAACCTTCCATTGGGAACGCGAGCCATCGAATTGCCAGATGCAGAGTATCCAGATTACTTCTTAACTACATTCGCCAAGCCTAAGCGAGCCAGTGTCTGCGAATGCGAACGCTCTCCAGGCGCGAACTTGGCACAAGCACTTCACACCATCAATGGCGATACCCTGTCCAACAAGATAGCATCGAGCGACGGTCGAGTCGCGAAACTGTTGGCGAAGAGCATTTCGCATGAGGAGATTGTCAAGGAAATCTATTTGGCCTCGCTTTGCCGTATTCCAACTCTAGACGAAGTAGCATCCGGACGCGAGTTGCTGAGCGACTCCAAGACTCCTTCCGAATGCTACCAGGATCTTTTATGGGCATTGGTCAACTCGAAACAATTCTTATTTGTGCGGTGATAATCATGATGATCCGTCAATCTAATGGGCTGCTATTCGCGTTGCTTTCGCTGCATTTGGTTTCGCAAACTCATGGTCAAACCGCCTACCCAATGCTGATGAGCATTGAGCCGGCTGCATGCCAGATCGGGTCACATTCTGAACATACGCTCAAGTCCCGATACGGTATGCAGGGTGCTTTCGACGTCCTAGTATCTGGAACGGGAGTGCGTGGCGAAGTCGTTCCTGTTACAGAGGATGCTAAAGCAGACAGCAAATCGAAATCAGGTGAGACACTTGTTGTACGCTTCCATGTCGACGCGAACGCAGATCCAGGCATACGTGACGTTCGGATCGCAACGCCTCATGGTGCAAGCACCGTAGGGCAAATTGTGTTAGTCGCGGATCCGGTTGTCTATGAGAAAAAAGACAACGATACCGCAGCGATAGCACAGGAACTGGAATTGCCGATTACAGCCTGCGGGCGAATCGAAAAGGCGGAAGACGTAGATTTTTTTCGCTTTCATGTCGAGGCAAAGAAGACCCTTTGCTTTCATGTTACTTGCATGAGGCTACAAGACAGAGTGCATGATCTCCAACTGCATGCCGACCCAATTTTGACGATCCGAGACGCAAATGGATCGATCGTCGCTACCGCCGATAATGAGCTCTATGCGGATCCATTGATTTGTCATACGTTCGATAGGGAAGGTGACTATTGGCTCGAGATTCGGGACGTTCGTTACCAGGGCAATGCATACTGGGAATATAGTATCGAAATCAATGAACAGCCTTTCGTTTTGACCAGTTTTCCTGTCGGGGTCGCTGCAAACAAAAAAGCTTCGCTGGAGCTGATTGGATATGGGATTGGAGCGAACTCGCACGTGGAAATTGAGACGGGGCCAAGCAACCTTGATGGGATTCAAAAGATTCCAACGAGAGTAAGTGCAACGCAATCGAGAAAGTTGCCAATGGTAGTTTCCGAGCAACCTCTGGTTGATGAGACGAATAGCCAAAACGATTCCTTGGCCGACTCCCAATCCATCGCACTCCCTTGTGGAATCAACGGTCGCATCGGCACTGTGGGAGATGTCGACTGTTTTTCGTTTGATGCGAAAAAAGAAGAACGCTATTCGTTCGAAGTCTTTGCGCGGCGAGTGGGTTCGTCACTCGATTCTCAGCTTCGCATTCTTGACTTAAAGGGGAATCAGTTGCAAGTGAGTGATGACATGCGACTCGGCAAACGTAATTACGCAGACTCGTGGATCGAAAACTGGAAGGCACCTGCCGATGGCAGGACCATTTTAGAGATTCGCGACCTCCATCTTAGAGGTGGCCCATCTTACGTTTACTTTGTACAGATAACTCGCAGCGAGCCTTCCTTTTCACTTTTTGTCGACACGGACAAGACAGCCGTTTCGCCAGGTACGACAGGTGTGGTTTTCGTACGTGCCGAGAAGAAGAACGGGTTCGATCAAGAGATTCAACTTAGCGTAACGGGTTTACCGCCTGGGGTGAAAGCACATTGCGGTCGCATCTTAGCGGGAAAAGGGGTCGACGGATGCATTGTTTTTGAAGCGGATGGGAACGCGAATCCTGTTGCGCAGAATATTGTCATCAGCGGTACTTCGATCGAATCGGCGGCAAGCGGCGTTTCATCACAACGGACAGCGATTGCTACGGTCTATCAAGAGACATACCAACCTGGTGGAGGTCGTGGCCATTGGCCGGTGGAGTCCCATGTCGTTTCGGTAACTGCGCCAAGCGATCTTCGGAAAGTCGTCGTCAGTACTACAGAGATCACTTTAAAGCCGGGTCAGTCCTCGACCATCGATATCGAGATAGATCGAGCTGAGGGATTCGACAAAAACGTGACTTTGGAAGTCACCTACACTCACCTCAACACTATATTCGGCAGCTCGCTTCCAGAGGGTGTCTCGGTCGACACAAAAGCCAGCAACACACTTCTTACCAATGGCGCAACCAAAGGTACGATTGTGTTAAAGGTGGAACCCAAAGCGTTGCCAGTCGAGAAGCAACAGATAGTTGTAATGGCCAATGTGTCGTTAAATTTCGTAATGAAAGCGACCTATGCCAGCAAACCAATTCTAATTTCTATCGAATCTGGCAGTTCGCAACGCCCGTGAAACGTTGGTTTCGGCTCTTGTAGCGAAAAACACGCTGTCCAGGGGGCACGCGTCGAAGGTTTTTCAACAAAGGAGCGTTCTTGCATTTTGATCTACAAAACCCACTACGGCTTTGGACGGAGTATAATCGAATCAACACCTTAATGCTTTTTTGATTGCTTAGCTGTTGCGACGATAGTGAAAGCGAAAAACAGAGGACGTTAAGCCCTTTATTATCTCAGGAATTTACGTTCGGACCTTGTACCGAATGGAAAGTAACTTCCTCCGAAACAATGACTCACCAGGGAGATTTCCGCATGAACTTGCATCGACTCGTTAGCCTAGCTCGAATAACTTGCATTGGATTCCTATTCGCTGCTTGGGTAGTGCCGGTTCTGAGCATCCTCCGTGCAGACGAACCAGTTGAATGGATCTGGCATGACAGATGGGTGACGAGTCTTGCTCCCGGGAGCGAAGGGAGCTTGTACGCGTCCCTTGCAACGGGGATGCCGTATCGAGAAGGCTCAGTAGTGAAGTTCTCGAGTGAGAACCCAGATGACGCAAAAGAGTTGTATCGACAGCCAGCGTCGGTTTGGGCTGTTGCTTCTAGTCCTGATAAGTCAACGCTCGCTTCCACGGACTTTCAAGGTAGTCTGGCCGTCACTCCCACGGCTGGTGGCGAAACCAAGCACTTTGAAAAGGCTTTTGCAAAATGGACTCGAGCGATCGCTTTTTCGTCAGACTCCAAACAATTGGCGGCTGGCAATGAAGCGGGTACCGTTTTCGCTTGGTCTATCGGTGAAGGAAAAGTGATCGGAAGTCGCGACTTGGCCAGTGGGCAGATCATGTCCTTGGCCTTTAGTCCTTCTGGCGAGACATTAGCCGTTGCCACGGGAGCGGGAAAACTGCATCTTGTAAAATGGCCCTCGCTGGAAGCGATCAAGGAAGTTGCGGTTGGGACCCAGCCGCTGTGGTCGGTCGTTTACGGTACCAACAATCTGTTATGGGTAGGAAGTGCGGATGGTTCGGTACGTCGTATTCCATCTGAAGGTGATCCAGTGGAAATCGCGAAGCTGAATGACTGGGTGACCGCACTCTCGACTCTTCCTGGAGGTGGATTGGTCGCGGTATCAATGCGGGGGCAGGTCAAGAGGTCCTCGGATGCGGATCCAAAGACTTTATTGGATTGGGCAGAAGGCCCGAAGGGAACTTGGGATGTGTTCGCGATTAACAGTGATCGCATTGTTGTGGCAACGCGAAAGCTCGGACCGGCGGTGATGCAGAGTGTAGGACAACTGCAATACGTTGCTAAAGATGCTGAGACCAAGAAGGCCGAAAGAAAGGCAGCAGCGGAAAAGGCTGCTGCTGAAAAAGTGGAGGCTGAAAAGAAAGCAGCCGAATTACTCGCTGCGGAAAAATTAGCAGCGGAAAAGAAAGTAGCCGCTGACAAAGCTGCTGCCGATAAAGCTGCTGCGGATAAAGCTGCTGCTGACAAAGCTGCTGCTGACAAAGCTGCTGCGGATAAAGCTGCTGCAGAGAAAGCTGCTGCAGATAAGCCGAAGTTGGATCCCAAGTAGTTTTTTGCAAGGGTCGAGAGATTCTTGTGGGGCAGCGGCTCCGCCCGCTGACGAAAAGTCCTGTGAACGGAGTCACAGGACCACATTTACGTCGGAACTCTACAAGCAATCAATCGAAAGCGATCACGATGCTTTCAATTCTGGATTTCCAGTTCTTCGATCCCAAGGCTGATTTTACGATCACCGCAGGCGATTTACCTCACTGGCAACAAGCCGGTGCAACCTACTTCATCACTTATCGAACCATCGATTCAATAAGTACGGTAGCCATGCAACGAATTATTGCTGAACGCGATGATTGGTTGCTGCGACACGGTGTCAATGCAACTGCTTCCGACTGGCACGTGTCACTTCGCAAATTACCGGAACGTCAGCAGCAACTGTTTCGAAGAGTTTTTTCCACAGTCTTCGAAAAGGAGCTAGATCTGCTCGAGGGTGAGTGCCTCCTAAAGAAGCCGAGGCTGACGCAGATCGTTGCCAATAGTCTTCGTCATTTTGATGGTCTGCGTTATCAGCTCGCAGGCTTTGTGGTGATGCCTAATCATGTTCATATCCTTGTAGGTAGTTTTCCAAAGTTTAGCATGCTCCAACAGTGCTATGGATGGAAGCATTTTCAAGCTCATCAGATTAATTTAGCAGAGAACAGAATTGGTCACATTTTCCAACCGGAGAGCTTCGATCACTTGGTCCGCGATGGTGATCACTTTCTGAAGTTCCGTCGCTATATCGAAGAGAATCCCAAAAAAGCAAATTTAAGCGATGGTGATTTTGAATTGTGTCTGCCAGATATTTCGTGGGGCAGCGGCTCCGCCCGCTGACGAAAAATCCTGCGAACGGAGTCGCACAGCCACAGGCACAGGCACAGGCACAGCTTGAGGCACAGTTGGGATTTAGCTGTCTTGGGGAGTTACCCGCGATTGAGAACGGACTGCCTTTTCTGTTACTATCCTGTTCACTGC
>JAYVPE010000246.1:0-6688 GCA_043757575.1 Pirellula sp. | reverse complement strand
TCTCTAACGATGTCGCCGACCTGATTGCTACCTATGGAACCCAACCGCTGGATTCATTGGACCTCAGTGGGGCTCTCAATGATGCGACCGATATTTTGCATAGACATCGAATAACACTGCCAAGTCAAATGGGTATTCTCATTAAAACTTTAGTCACTTTGGAGGGAACACTTCGTTTAACGTGCTCCAGCTTCAGCATTATCGAAGCGATTCAACCCATGATGGGTAAACTGCGTTGGAACCGGTTTTCCCCTCGCCGACAAGCTAGACGGCTTCGACGCATGTATGTTGAGATAGAGGGTTTGGTCGAACGATTGCCTACTCAGATTAGCTCTCTGGTAGAACTTGTCCAAGAGGGAAAACTCGACGTCCACCTTTCGCACCGGGGACTCAGCCCATCCATTAATCGAATGGTTCTTGGGCTTTTAACTAGCTCGCTTTTATTGGGCTCGTCCATTTTGATGGCCGCGAAGGTTCCGCCCTTGTTGTTCATGCGTGGCGGACCGCTTGGTTTACAGGACCTGTCGCTCATGGGTTTGGTCGGCTTTGTTATTAGCACGCTAGTAGCATTTCGCATTCTGCTGGCGATCAATAAATCCGGACATCTTGATCCCACCGCAGATGAACATGATTCTGCTTTGTAAGAAAGTTAAGGTGAAGGAGTAGTGTTTTCATCATCACAGTTTAGGAGTTCAATCGCGATGGCGAATCGCTCATTTCGATTTCTGGCACTTGTAGACCGAACGAATATGCGAGCCTCCCGTGGGCGAAGACTCGGTAACGCTGGAGAATTCACCAATTTTGGACAGAACTTCCCATGCTGAAAGCAAGTCCGTGCCAGTTAAGTCGTAATTGTTCGGCAGCGACGCATCTAGCAACGAATCTTCAATGCTTTCCATTCCCTCAATTAATGCGTACCTAAACCATGGACGTGCAAATTCGAAGATTCTTCCCAAGTTGACGTAAGAGGCGCTCGACTGATTGGCTGATGGAACAATTATCCCTTCACCAATCGAGAGTCTCTTTACTCCAGCCAAGACTGCAGACTGCTTATCGGAATAAGACTTGATCATGTAGTCGCCTGCAAACAAAACTTGCGGCATCATTTCTTTAGGGAAAGGGCCGTCAGCCTGGATTGCGTATCCATACTTCTCCCCAAGTTTTGATTCCGACTTGATTGGGCGAGGCACTTTATAGTCCGCAGGAATGGATTCGGGTTCTTGCTCTCGAAGCGACTCCACGATTTCGTCGCATATTTTAAAAAGATCCTCACAAGCGTCTAGGTACATTGATTTATTCTTGAGGCCACTGACAACAGCAAGTTCGGGCAGCGGCAACGGATCGACCGACGGCGGCATGTCTTTAAACCATTGCCTCGCAGCTAAGTTTCCACTGCTAAGAACGATTGCGTGCTCACCCGTCATGGCTGGCAGAAATTTCTTCTCCCAAGTATCAGCCATTCGTACCAAATATGGCCAGAACGTATCGGCTGTGTCCTTCATCGTGTCAATGGTTTCATTCAATTCGGCGCTATCCCAATTCATCCCTGGCCAAATAGAATTCCCAACAGGATCGATTTCGGCTGTGACTTGACTCCAATCCAGCTCGCAGGCTTCATCAAATCGGGTTTTCAGCTTCTGCACTATTTTTCGGCTGAGCTGGAAATACTCTGGCCTGTCCTGAAGTCTGCCCGCAACGAACATCATGGGATCTCCTCCCATGTGCTCAAGAGAAATCAGAGGCAAACTTGCATCTGAAACAACATCCTGGGTGCGAGTGTAGTCGTGTCGTTCCCACCCATCCGCAGTCAAATAAGATAGAGAAGTTGTTCCCTTGAACTCAGGAACCAGATTCGCAATAGATTCATCGAGCCAATAACAATCCGAAACAAGGTCTTTAACCAAGTCCCGTATTTCACTATCTTCATTTAGCAATGGAAGAAATTGAGCAATGTTGGCCGACACGTTTCGGGAAAAGAAATTGTTTAAAGTAGCTTCGAAAGTAGCCTTTGCCATAGCATCCGAGGAATAGCTGACTGATGTCAGCGGTCGTGACAAGGCTGCTCGAACCGGTTGCATTTCCGGATGTTCGAGAATTGATTTCCCCTTGCCCAATTCCAGAAGTGCTTTGGCGGATGGACTCAAGCCCAATATAAAGCATCCATCTAACATGCCGATCGTAACGGTGATGCTTTTCTTTTCGACGATTTCGCGCACATTGTCTTTGGCTTCTTCGTCGAACGCATCGTTAGTCGGAATGGAATCCCATGGTATTTGAGTGCCATCCAATCGCAACTGAAGTCGATTGCCGCGGGCGTCGTCAATGCGATCCAAGTGCTTGAGGATCAAAGCGCCCTCTGAACTCGACGCAACACCAAACTGCAATAGGGCTTCAAGCTGGTCGAGTTTTCCCATCGCCAAATCTTCTTCTTTACAACGGGCTCCAATGACCAATGTTGGTATAGTCAAGGCGTCGGTTATTTCGACTGCCTTCGTTATAATCGCCCCTGCTTTCTCTTCGGTGGAACCATTGGAGGAAAGCGATAGAGAACGGAATTCAGCGTTAAGTTTTCCTTGAGCGTCGTACCATTTAGAGACATTCTTGTCGCCCAATAGGAAGACTTCAGTGGACAACAAATCCTTAAAGAAAGCCAATGCTTCCTTGCTGTTCGGGTTCTCCAAAAAGATTCGCAGGTTGAATCCGACGCCGTTGCGTTGTGACCATTCGGAACGAACCTGCTCCATCGCATTTTCAACTGCCGAAATTTCAAAAAATTCCTTGACGACGGGGCCGGCGAGAAATCGATCCCATTGTTCTTGCATTCTTAAGGACACACTGTAGATATCAGCGTCGATGGGTGCCAATTTTAGCGACACAATTTCCGTCGATTCCTGGGCGATAGCTTTCGGAACCGAATTGCCGACGACTAAACTTGCATAGGAGAAGAAAGCTATTGAAAAGGTCGATCGGAACGGGTGGAAAAATGATTTCATTATCGCATACTCCTGGTTATCAATTGATTTTTCATTATTTTGCTTTCAAACGACCGGCAAGTTGATTTCTACCAGTCCGTATCGCGTCACTGCGTGGTAGTAAGCAGTGGCAACTGCTAGATTTCAAATTGGTCAAGCTCGTCCATCAACTGATCGATATTAGGGAATTCCAAATCAGCCAACAGGGCAGTTGTGATCAGTCTTGGAGTTTCTTTACGAATCGAATCCGTACTATCCAGTTTGGATGAGGGAGTATTTGACGATAACGACTGTCGTGGCGACACTATCATCGATTCTGAAACCGGTGGCACTGGCTCATTTCGACGGAGGGGTGCACCAAGCGAAAAGACTGGAGTCGATCGAGCCAATAGTACGTCCTTGAGCGTTTGAATGGTAACATCAACACCTGTATTGGTCGCGAGCGAGATCAACAAGATCTTCTTGGATGGCTCAGAACCAGCGTCACCACTTTTTGTTTTTGGGCTGCCATCCACCGGAATGATTTCGACTGACGGAATGCCTAATCGATGCAGATGACTGCAGACATAATGGGACGACTCCCATGTAGCGAGTGCAAAGTCTCCTTTCAAGCCCTCGAGACAGAGGTGATCGGTCGAATCCAATTCAATCGACTTCAAGTCTGCAATGAGTGTCGCATCGAGTCCACTCTCCATAACTATGCCAGTGATGAGTTGCTCCTCATAGTCTGCAATGGAGCCCGAACGGCGTTCGTGCTGGCTGATAACGACGGGGATCCGAATTGCCATGCGATGGTGGGCGCTTTCTGTTCCAATTGAGCCAACGGCGCTAGCCGCGGTTTTCGAGTGCCACTATTTGTTAGTTCAGCTTACAAAGCGTCGAAATCCACTTCGAATAATTTCATCATGCCATGCAAGTCGCCAGAAGCCACCCCTGCCGAGTACCACTTTACTCTTTGCAGTGAAGTTCCGTGCGTGAACTTCTCTTTTCGAACTCGTCCTTGAGTAATTTTGTCATCTCCGATTTGGCTTGCAGCGTTTATTGCATCACCGATATCGCCAGAATCTAGAATATGTTTAGTCTCCTGAGCATGTTTTGCCCAAACTCCTGCCAAGTAGTCAGCTTGCAATTCCAGTCGTACACTCAACTGATTGCGTTCAACTTCTCCAGCACGATTCTGCATCGCCTGAATTTTCGAAGAAAGCCCGAGTTGATTTTGAACGTGGTGGCCGACTTCGTGCGCAATGACATATGCCATTGCAAAGTCGCCTGGAGCCTTAAATCGTTGTTTCAATTCGCGAAAAAAATCAAAGTCGAGGTAAACATTGCTATCGCCAGGGCAATAAAATGGACCGACCGCAGCCGTAGCTTCACCGCATGCGGAACGTACTTGGCCCTTGAATAGCACCAGTTTCGGCTCTTGATATCGAGCTCCCAGTTGCGCTCGAAAAAGGGTCCCCCAAACATCTTCAGTGTCCTTCATTACGACCGAAACAAACTCCACCAGCGGAGCATCGACGTCGTTTTCGGGAGTTAGCTTGGCCCGAGACCCAGCCGCTTGCTCCTGCTGCTGACCGACTTGTTCCATCAATTGCTGCGGATTTGCGCCTAGTAACACCATGATCAAAAGGAGTACGATTGATCCAACGCCACCTCCGGCGACTAGGCCACCTGCAGCCATTGCCACTCCACGTCGATCCTCAACGTTTGTCGACTGGTCCCGACCTTCCCAACGCATAAATCATCTTTCCTATTCAATAAGTTCTAAAGCAATCCTCTCGAAACTGGAAAGAGGCCAGAGTAATGTAGCAAATTTTTCCAACCTGTACGATTGAAAAGGGAAAAACCGGAAAGCTATCTTTGCGTGCTTTTAGGCAAGGGGCAGTTTGAAATCTACCTGGAAATTGGGTGGCACGCTATTCGATACGATACCGAAAGATCGCTTGATGGGCTTAATCATTTTACTTTCCGGACGTTTTTTATAATAACCATAGATCGGTCTGGTCCTTCGTTAGTATCCCGTTGAAAAGTCGGGAGTGTTCGTGCAACGTAACCCGCAATATCGCTCGCCCTCTCATCCGACATATCCCTAACGATTTGCAGCAACGAGTTTTGGTCAAGCGTGGAATAGCAGACAGGTCTACCCCCTTTTTTCTTTTGCTGGGGAATTTGCCGTCCGTTCGTGTTGTCCAAAATGTTGGAAGTGAAAGCTAAAAAGATTTCGCCAGGTTGCAAACAAAATCGATTGCTGTTGAACAAAGTGTCTGGTTGAGCTGCAACGCGAGGTCCCAGAGATCCAATAGGGCGAAAGCCTCGTTGGGAGATCACAAAGGACTGAATATCACCTGCACTGCAAATGGAGCCGTAGCCTGTAACCGGATTGATTTGAATCAATCCCATGGACGCCGTCCAGTCGGCGTCACGCATTCCCCAAAGTGTATCGTTGATTGTCCTCATTATCGATGTCGGGGAGTTGTTGCTCTGCCATAGCGTCCGCACAATCGATTGGATGCTGGTCGCGACAATAGCTCCCTCCGGGCCAGGTTGGTTTGCATTCCCGAGCGATATCGTCATCATTTCTTGGTGGTTCACATCCCAATGATGGAACCCGCCGCCGATGCTACCATTCTGGAATGTCCACCCGTTGACGTCGAAGTCTTCATGCAGAATTTGATTGTCCGGCAACATGCTGGACTGTATAAGACTGGCCGTTTCAATTTGCTTCTGTATTGCACGCGATTGATGGATTTCTTGCCCTAATATGGATTGCTCGATTTCACTCATCACACGACCTGCAGCTAAATTTGCTACTTCGACCTCGGTCGCGCTGTAGGTTCGCGGCTGTTCGGACCAGAACCACATCGTTCCATGTGGCATGGTGGTGGAACCGATTGGGACGACCAAAGCGGAGCCGAACTCCTCCGGACTCGGCCAATCCGGCATCCTTTCGATATCGGTGAGCAAAACCGCATTTCCCAGCAACGCTTCCAAGTCCGCAAGAGATCCTCGCAATTCGCGAGGAGGAGCTGTCAACCGTGTTTTAGGCAATCCGATACAGGATCGCATCTTCAAGGAAGAGGTTTCGTCATCGAGCAAATACAGGGCTCCCGCGACAGCCCCGACGGAACGAGCAACACTGTCCAAAATCGATTCCAATCGATCTGCCGTCTCTCGCCCGCGATCGCTGTGACTGGTTACACCAACCGCTGTAGCAAGCTCCGCCTCTTGCCGCCTAACCGTTTCCTCGGCTAGATCCAATCGAGCAACCAAGCGTTCGATGGAAGCGAGCAAATGCTGTGCTCGATCCATTGGAACGCACGACGAGTAGGTGGAGTCCACGGCATCAAGCGATCCATCCTTCACAATCGTTTCAAGCAGACGCCAACGCTTACTAACGCCGGCATGGTCTGGCAAATGGTGACCAGCTATTCCGTTTCTTGATTCTGCTTTTTGGGACCGTTCGCTCACCGTCCAACTGGTTGCCTCGGTAAACGATCGCAACACATCCTGGATTTCATCTCGAGGAAGACCTGATTGGGAGTTGGAGCGCGACAAATCGCTCGATGGAGCATTGGAGGTAGAATCTTCGAGATGAATACGAAGATGCGATGGGTACCGGCGTTTCACGTTGGCTAGCTTCTGCGATTTGGGAATGTCGGATTGCGGTGTGCTACGACCAAGCAATTTGGAGTCGGCATCGCGTTGGAGTTCGCAGA
>JAYVPE010000245.1:0-6709 GCA_043757575.1 Pirellula sp. | reverse complement strand
GAGTGAAATTAGCAACCTAGTCGAGGTGGCCATCCTGGCATTCCTGTGTGACATCCTGCCACCTGCTTTAAAAAAGTGTATTAAAAAGTCGACCTAGGGGTAGACCGATGGCAATGCAACGGCGGTCGACTTGATGTGGTTCTCGGCATAACCCGCGCGATCGCTTAAGGATTGCAACAGGAATTCAGGTTGTAAGTACGGAAGTGCACCTAAGCGCCGGTCGCAGGCGTCAATGTTTGCCAAATCAGAACATATCGGTAAGCATTTAGACGAGTTCAATCATCGCCTTGAGAACACCCGATTCGGGGCGTGTAAAAGATTCGAAGTCCGTTAGCACGCCAGCAAAACTCGTTCGGTGTGTGATCCAAGGATCTGTCTTGATTGTCCCAGATTCGATCAAGTTTATGATTCTGCGGAAGTCCTTTGGCAAAGCATTGCGGGATGCCAACAAATTCGCTTCAGGACGATGCATTTGCGGATGTTTGAACGCGATTTCCTCAACAGTGATGCCGACAAAAACCAAGGTTCCGGTAGGCGCAATGTACTGTAGGGCATTGGACATGGAATGCCGATTTCCGGTTGCGTCAATGATGACCGAATACATATCGCCGTGCGTGATCAACTGCATGGCTTTTTTTTCGCCACCGTCCCCAGTGTTGTGAATAATGTTCGAGATTCCATAGTTAGATTCAACAAACGCCAAACGAGTAGTATTCATATCCATCACGCTGATCTCAGCGCCGGACAATCGAGTAAACTCAAGTGTCGCCAAACCAATTGGGCCAGCACCTATGATCAAAGCATGATCATTTGGACCGACTCCACTCCGATCGTTTGCATGGCAACCAATAGCAAGTGTTTCGACCAGAGCCAGTTGATCTAAAGTGAGCGTCGAAGAGGAATGGAGTTTGTCAGCTCGAAGTACAAACTGTTCGCACAGTCCGCCGTCCATCATGACTCCGATAACCTTTAAATTAGAACAACAATTTCCGGAACCACGTCTGCAAGCATAGCAGCTTCCGCAATTCATGTAGGGTTCGACACTGCATCGATCCCCTACGTTTAAGTTTGTTACACCCTCTCCGATTGCAAGCACTTCGACGCCCAACTCATGTCCAGGAATTCTTGGGAAATCAAAGAACGGAAACTTACCCAAATAGCAGCTAATATCCGTCCCGCAGATACCCATCCGATGTGTCCGGACGAGTGCCATACCTGGCCCTGGCGCATCTGGGAAATCGATTTCAATAAGTCGAAGCGTTTTTGGTTCAGAGAATTGAATAGCGCGCATAGATGAATCGGAATGGCAACAAGGGGAAAATTCAAACGAATGTGAACAGAACACGGTTATTTAGTAATATAGCGATTGGACATCTAAACGACATCGGCTTAAAGTGCCTCACGTTGCCAAGTACCTGTCGTTCGATCCAAAAAGGCTGCTGTCAACGGTTTTGCGACTTGAAAAATTAGAACAAAGATTAAAATGCTAAGCAAAATCATGGAAATCGAGGCTAGTAAAAGGATCATCGTTAATTGCCGCCGCCGCTTTTGCAATCGCTTTTTAAGCACCGATCCAGTGAATAAAGTCGACGTTCCAACAATGCTGATTTCTGAGTTCATGTTCGCATCGGATAGATCGAGAAACGTGCTTTCATTCAAACCAGGCAACGGCAAATTTTCCATTCCTAATTTCAAATTGTCAAACAACTCGGGCAAAAGCTCGCTCGCCAATTGCCATTGTGCTAACCCATCTCGCCACAGGAACGAGTCCCCAGTTACCCGAGACTCAGCAATCCAACTCACGAGCAATTGCGATGGGGCGGGACCGAATTGACCCCCATTGGGTGGTCTAACAAACCATTTTATGTCGGGTGCGAAAGCCAATACGGCAGGCAGTGGTATCGATTTGCTAGCTGGGTTCGGCGAATCATTCAAGTCCGACTTGGGCGTCACCATGGAAGCTGGATAGGAGAAGTTTCCTGGCTCACTCTGAGCAACCGCAGAATTGCCTGAGCCATCGTCAATCGCGAATGAATACGAGGCGTCCGAAGTGGGTATGCGAAAGGATCCCTGGCAGTTCGGGCATTTGCCTCGCTTACCTGCTTGAAAGTCCTTAACGTGCAGCCCATAACTGCAAAGGTGGCATACGAAGTGTATTCCCATACTATTCCATCTCCGATGCCGGACTGCTATCTATAGGTTTCATGGCATTTGCTGCACGCTTGATCGATTCGACCAACCGCTGTCCTTGCAAGCTCCGCGTCGTTCGTTCGGGCTGCTCGGGCAACGTCGAGTGCAGATTGCTTCATGACTATAGCAAACTGTTTATATTCTGCATCGTCGGCATCAGTCATCCCGGGTTGTTGAATGATATTCCCGAACATGGCGATCAGTTCAGCGTATTTCACCACATCATCTTGACTGTCTCGAAATTTGTTAGCATTGTTGGTGATAGGCGTCAAGTTTTCACGCAATGCCCATTCCAGTATTTGCATCGTTGGACCGCGGTCTGCGGTGTCCGCCCAACTTACTTCGTCCGCAGTCCCTGTGAGTTTGGTTCCCTTGAGAAGGTTTTGCAAATCTTGCTGTCGCTGCTTGGCTTCGTTAAAAACCGGCTGGGTTCCCACTTTACAGTTAACTGCCATTCGAGCCAAGACGCGCTGAGCATATGCGGCAGACGATTGCCACCGAATTTCCTCTGGATATTGGGCAATCACCGCCATGGCTGAAGCCAAAAGCGTGAATTCTCGTCGAGCATCTGCTACGCTACCGGAAAACTTGGCTGGTGTAGTAATAATCCCATCCAGTCGCGTTTTGGATTCTTTGATCAGATCCTCGATAGAGCTCGCACTAACTACCTCTTTCCAAATGGAATTCCCACTTGCAGTACTAACGGAGTCACCCGCTCCATTGCTATCATTCGCTGGGCTTGATTTGGTATTCGATGTCAACGTCGATTGAGCAGTAGGCATTCCTCCCTGTAATTGGCTCAGCGCATCAGTGAAGAAGATTCCTGAAAAGTCATTTACTTGGAAGTTAGGAGGCGCAGCCCGTCTTGGTTTTTTTACCGAACGTTGAGCAAGCACTGTCGACCCCAAAAGTATCGAACAGAATGCCAATTTAAGAAGTAGTCGGAATTTCATAGTTTTCAACAATAGACATAGTTTTCAACAATAGAGTTGTGAAGCAAATAGAATGATCAGGTTCGACTTCACTGCCCATATTTTACTCGTCCATGGCTGTCGATGCCAACGGGCTGTAGGAGGCTTTGTCGGTAATATTTAAGACCTGGGAAAAAGAAGCAGCCACCCGCAACGATTCCGAGAATAATGTGGGCAATCTTGGGAAACACCAGCATCAATGCACTAGAGGCAAACAGACAAATCGCTTGAATGTAAAACACGCCGCTCAATATTCCCGCTTTGATCAAAAAGACCATGCCGGTGATAATAGCAACCAGCGGCGTCAAGGTCAGCGGTGGCAGTTCCAGCCACCATTCAATTGGAAAAAGCGCCCCAATTCCGATTATGCTTGCGCCCCAGACGTGTGCGATTTGACGCTCGACAAAGGTTACCGGGCCCATCCGTCGTCTCAACGCCCAGAAGACCGCAGCCCACGCTCCTAGTCCTCCAATCCAAAGAAGCATATACGACCATCGATTGGGAGGATCGTCCTGCAACAATTGCAAGGCTTTGGTCAGCAAGCATGCTATGAGCAACACCAACGAATGCCACATCCAAAGCAGACCCCAATTCTCAAGAATCGGTGCGTGATGGGTCTCACGAAACCATCTCGCAATCACTTGGACAAATTGACCGGACCTCGCAGAAATGGGTTCGTCGTTCAAGAATGCTAGTAAATCATCTGCAAAGGATTCTGCTGTGGCATACCTAAGATCGGCTGGTTTTTGCAAGCAGCGGATTACGATCATCTCAAGATCCCGATCCACTTTTGGCTCGATCACTCTCGGAAGGGGTGGGTCTTGCTCAAGTATCTTCAAGAGAAGGTCCACGGGCGATTGAGCGACATGCGGGGGCCGGCCCGTCAATGCATGATAAAGTACCGTTCCCAAGCTATAGATATCCGACGCAGGGCCAATCGGCCCCATCCGGCCACTCGCTTGTTCCGGGCTCATGTAGGTTGGTGTTCCAAGCACCACCCCAGTGCGAGTCAGTATTTCCACGCTTTCCGCCTGCTTTGCTAAACCAAAGTCCGTGAGCTTAGCGCTTCCAAGTTCGTCAATCAGAATATTCGAAGGTTTGATATCGCGGTGAACTACGCCAGACTCGTGAGCGAAATGAACAGCCCGACCGATTTGCTCAAGATAAGTCGCGGCCTGCCTTTGAGTCACACCCTTGTGGAGCATCAAATCCGATAGGGTCCTTCCCTTGATAAACTTCATTGCAAAAAATGGTCGGCCATCAAACTCACCTACGTCAAATACAGGAACGATTCCAACATGCTCTAGTTTTGCGGTTGCTCTAGCTTCCGCAAAGAATCGCTGCCTTTCCAACGGAGAAGCCAATCTGTCGCGAAGGATCATCTTGATTGCAACTTCCCGATTCAAACTAATTTGGTTTGCTCGATAAACAATCCCCATGCCGCCCCGGCCTACGACTTCAATCAGCTCGTAATCCCCGAACTTGCAAGGCAAACTCAATTGCCATTGGCCAGAATCCGACTTGGTCGCTGACGCTTCGATCCGCTTGCCCTCAGCGCCTCCGACCGCGTCGGTTACGAGCACGGTCCCCCACAAGAACATTAGGTCAGAAGCATGTTTCGGATGCTTTTTGCAAACCTCATGGATATCAATATGCTGCCCTCGTTGCATCAGGTCCGTAAGATCGCTGACGATAACTGCAAGCTGCTCTTCGGCTTCCGACTCCGGCTCTTCCGAATCTTCGCTAGGTCCCTTGGCCTGCGACGCCTTAGACGCGTTCGCAATTTCCTGCTTGATGGATTCGTTTTCTTGTCGAGAAAATCGTGACCGACTTCCATCAGGTTTCATTCTTCCAGATCCTTATGGAGGGCTGGAATGCCTTCGATAATTTCTCTTAACCGTTTGAGAGCGCGCAAGTAACGCATGCTGGCCGCGGGTTCCGTCAATCCGAGGGACTGGGCTATTTCTTGATTGTCGAGCTGCTCATAGTGACGCATCAAAATAATTTCGCGGTCATTTTCGCGCAGCATCTGCACGGCGGACTCAATTTGTTGGGCCAATTCACGTTGCGTTGCAGCGGCGGCTGGCGTGAGTGCTTGGTCGCGAAACTGATTGGCCAGTTCGATGGTCGATTGGTCAAACGGACCTTTGCCTGGCTGGGGTTGTTCGCGATCGACGCTTCGCTTTGCAGAAACTCGATGTCGCCGATGGGCATCGATAATCCGATCCTTGGCAATTTGCCGAATCCAAAGATGAAACGGAATAACTGGGTTGTTCAAATAATCGGTTAGTCGCCGGTTGGCTTCGATCAGCACGTCTTGGATGACATCGCTGACATCCATCCGCTGCATCAGGCGTTGATCCAGACGCAATTGGATCATCCGCCTGAGCGAGTTCCGGTGCCGATCCATTAGCTCTTCGACGGCGACCGCTTTTCCGCCCCTAACATTATTGAGAAGTTCAGCGGTAACCTCCCCGTCGGGCCAGATTGACTTGGTCATTGTTTTTTCTACTGGAATTTCGCTCATACACTCTATTCTATCTCAATAACTAGTGGCGTGGCAAATTTGAGGCACTTTGCCTCAGTGTCGTTCAAAGTGCACTTGACGCCGAGGCCGTTTGCTTGCTACACGGTTAGCTCTATTGCCTTAACCAGTTGGTGAATTATTGGGACGGATGGAATCCACGCAGCGAACCAAATCTACGCAACAGCTAGTGCTTTTCCGGCGTTGGTTCGCGGCATGCCTAATCTTTCCAATGTTACTCCTACTTTTCGGTTGCACGAGACCGTTTAAGGCCCCCGGATCCGTTGGACTAATTGCTTCCACTCGCGAGAAGATTTTTCCAAAGAAAGACAAGGAACACGATCGGCTATGGCGCCCGGACCTTGCAATCTTGCCGTTTGCAGAGTTTCAAGACGAAGATATCACGATCAAACATGTGCGCAACTGTCGCTACCGTTCGGAAACGGACTACGACGTCAGGCACTATGACATGCGTTTTGCACTAGCTGACGTCAACCATATTGACTTCCTGATAGTTTCCTTTCAGAACAATTCTCTTTTAGCGCATACGATGTTCAGTTTCGGCCTTCGCGACGGGCGACATTTCATTATCTCGGTAGAAGCAAGGCTAGACTACGGCGCATCCTATTCACCCATTCGCGGCATTACCAACAAATTCGAGTTGATGTACCTCATTGGCGACGAGCGAGATCTCATTCCATTGCGGACCGATGTACGCAAAGTGGACGTACATCTTTATCCAGGTCGTGCAACGCCGGATCAAGTGCAGAACCTGTTGGTCGATATGCTTGAACGAGCCAATCAGCTACAACGCGTTCCAGAAAATTACGATACCATCAACAACAATTGCACGACCAATCTAGTGAACCATATCAATAAATTGCGACCCGGTAGCATCCCGGCCGATTGGCGCGTACTGTTGCCCGGCCATTCCGATCGTCTCGCCTACGAACTTGGGCTACTGGATGTAATTGGACCATTCGAGATCGCAAGAGAAAGATCGCGAATCACATCCGTTTCCAAC
>JAYVPE010000244.1:0-6725 GCA_043757575.1 Pirellula sp. | reverse complement strand
ACAGGCACAGCTTGAGGCACAGTTGGGATTTAGCTGTCTTGGGGAGTTACCCGCGATTGAGAACGGACTGCCTTTTCTGTTACTATCCTGTTCACTGCGTTTAGCATCGCGAGAATCGTTGATTCCACCGTATCCGTCGAGGCTCCCATCCCTCTATATTGCTGCCCGTCATGCTCAACCTCGAGGGTTACTTCTCCCAGCGCGTCACGACCAATCGTCGCGCTTCTCACCCGAAAATCTTTGCAAACGACCTTGATGCCGGTTATCTTCTCAACGGCCCAGAACGCAGCGTCGATTGGACCATCCCCTTGCTCAACGCGTTCAGTATACTGTTCGTCACCGTGTTGCAGCGTTAGTTCGACTGACGGAACTTTGCCGGTACCACTTGAGACCGAGAAAGACGCAAGCGACCAAACCCTTTGCGACGGGCCACTGATCTGCTGTTGAATCAGCGCGACGATGTCGCCGTCATAGATCTCTTTTTTCTTGTCAGCAAGCGTTTTGAACTGCTCGAAGACCGTCTGCAATTGCTCGCCAGTCAGGTTGTACCCCAGTTCTTTGGCGCGATCGGCCAACGCAGCTCGGCCACTATGTTTTCCGAGAACTAGATCGGTCTTAGCAAACCCAACATCTTCGGGACGCATGATCTCGTATGTGCTTCGTTCCTTCAGCATCCCATCCTGATGGATACCCGCTTCGTGGGCAAATGCATTGCGGCCAACGATCGCCTTATTGCGTTGAACGTCGAGGCCAGTTATTTTGCAAAGCAATCTACTGACAGGCACTAAGCGTTCCGTAATAATTCGCGTCTTGGTATGGTACATTTCGCTACGGGTTCGCATCGCCATCACAACTTCTTCGAGCGAGCAATTGCCAGCCCGCTCGCCGATACCGTTGATGGTGCATTCGATTTGACCTGCTCCGGCTTGAACGGCTGCAAGCGAGTTGGCTACGGCCATTCCTAAATCATCGTGGCAGTGGCAACTTAAAATGGCTTTGTCAATGTTAGGCACTCGATTGATGAGCGATTCAATGCGTTGAAACATTTCGTTGGGGGTGGTGTACCCAACGGTATCCGGAATGTTAATAGTCGTCGCTCCAGCCTTGATTGCCGCCTCCACAACCCTACAAAGAAAATCGATTTCGGTCCTTGCCGCATCCTCGGCCGAGAACTCGACATCGTCACAATAGGAAACGGCTCTTTCTACGCCTTTGACAGCTCTGGCGATGATCTCATCTTGCGTCATCCTCAATTTGAATTCTCGATGGATAGCACTCGTTGCCAAGAAAACGTGAATTCTCGCTTCTTTGGCTTTTTGAAGTGCTTCCCATGCGCGATCGATATCACCATCGTTGCATCGGGCTAACCCACAGATGATAGGCCCCCGAATGGTTGTTGCGATTTCGCGTACCGCTTCGAAATCACCGGGGGAGGCGATGGGAAAGCCAGCTTCCATCACGTCCACACCTAAGTCCGATAACGCTTGAGCAACCTCCATTTTCTCCGACAAATTCATACTTGCTCCAGGCGATTGTTCGCCATCGCGTAATGTCGTGTCGAAAATTGTGATAGACCGAGCGATTTGGGATTGTGAGGAATTCGACATAATCAGCTTTTGACATGAAGAGTTGAAATTTGGCCAACGGTTGTGCTTTCTTGACATTCCGTTTGGCAGGAAGGTTCGCGAATTAAGCTGCTGCGCATTTAAGCAGTTGCCTCCGCTTCGTGCGACTTGCCGAGCGCCAACGACTTCAAAAAAACTGCCAAGCAAGCCTGTTCCTCATAGCTTAGCGTCAATACACCGATTGTCATCCATACTTTTCAGAGATCTTATGGATGGCATCGCGTTTGGCACAAACATTGCATTCTCATGAAGATGCAACTGTATTGCCCATTTGTTGGGCAATACATCTGTTCTACCCAAAGTCGACTGAGTGGCGGAGTGTCGTGGAAGCAATTCCACGCCTCCACGCTCTCGATGGTTCAATTGAACAATTGTAGCCAGTTGGCTTTTGCGTCGGTGCGCCGACTGCAGAGGTACCCCATCGGCCTGTTTGCGGTGTCCGCCTCACTGCAACAGGCCGGGGTATTTCCCTAATAAGCTTCGTTCCTCAAAACCACAAAGAAAGTTTTGAAGAGAATCTTAATGTCCATCCAAATGGACCAGTCTCGAATGTACCTATGATCCAATGAAAGACGTGCCTCCATCTTTTCGATAGTATCCGTCTCTCCTCGACTGCCTTCCACTTGTGCAAGTCCGGTGATACCTGGCTTGACTTTGTGACGCATCATGTAGCCACGAATGAGTTTTCGAAAGTGCTCGTTGTGGGCATTGGCGTGAGGACGGGGACCTACCAGCGACATGGATCCGAGAATGACGTTGAATAGTTGCGGCAATTCATCCATCGACGTCTTTCGAAGGATAGCGCCAATGGGAGTTATGCGTGGATCGTTCTTGGTGGCTTGCTTGACTACCGTGCCATTGTCGCACGCATTCATTGATCGAAACTTCCATACTAAGATCTCTTTCCCATCCAAACCGTATCGCTTTTGACGGAAGAAGACTGGCCCTGGCGAAGTAAACTTGATCATCAATCCGCAAATTAACAGCACTGGTGAAACAAGAACAACGCCCACCAGACTAATCGATAAATCCAGGAAACGTTTTAGCCAACCATCCACACCGTACATTGGCGATTCAAAGACGCTGACAACGGGCAATCCGCCGACATGAGTCCATCGAGAATGAAGTAGTTCAAACACAAAGAAGTCTGGAACAATGTAGGCTGACGCCGTCGTGTTCGCCAATCGATCCAAAACCGATTGAATGCGTTTCTCAGCACGCATCGGCAGAGTAATGAGAACCGTGTCAATCTCGCCAGTTCCAATCATTTCCATGAGTTTGTCACAATTGCCCATGAATGGCGGTGTGTGTTCAGTTGGCTCCGCTCGTCGCCCATCGCCCCGGTCGTCAAAGAAGCCAACAATCATTAACCCACTTTCTGTTGATACTTTAGCGTTGCGTGCAACCTCGAGACCTAACCGATTGGAACCAACGATAGCGGTCTTTCTCAGTCCGTAGCCGCGTCGACCTAGCGATTCAATCACAGTTCTAAGGCACATGTGTGTACTCAGAATGAATAGGCCGCCAACAAAATACCAGGTGATAATCGATGATCGGGCGAACGTATCCGATGTTCGCGTAAAGAGTCCAAAGAGCAAAAGGCAAACGTAGGTCGTGGTCCAAGCTACCGTTGCCAATGCAACTTCATGGTCAGCCGAACGTCCCCGCCCCGGCCGATATATTCCAAACAATTCGCCGACTAAGAACAACAATACGCAGGCGATCAAACTGCAAATCGTAGTCGATTGATTCATCGGCTGTTGCGTTAGCCATTGTACTAGTGGTAACGTAATGCAAAGCATGACGGAATCCATGGTATGTAACACCGTCGGCAAAAGCGAGCGAGTGGTTCGAATGTTGGTCGTGGACATACGCAAATGATTCCGAGGAAGAGAACACGGTAAAGCTGACTTAATCGATCCAACCGGCAAAATCGCGAAAGGTTAGGCGAGTCAACGGGGAACGGTAGGTTGTGGTTGACAGATGTGCAACGAAGAAAGCAGAAACTGCGGATAGGGCTCGTGAGGCATTCCCCAACAATCGCTACTTTCCAAAAAGACCAATTTCTTCAGCGACGACAGAACTTTATGAAGCTCCAGTCCGATACCCCGAATACGGATTTGAGTCGAGTACTGTAGAGGACAATCTATCCAGTCCATTTCCTCCGACGGGTCAACGCATGCGAGAATCACTCAGTATAATTTTTCCTGTTCGAGATCGACAGTCTCAGATCAAGCAGCGAGTGGAAGGGCTTCTCGAAATGCTTTGCGAGTTGTCTCAAGATGTTCAGCTCATTGTGGTTGATGACCAGTCAGACGATGCGACCCCGGAAGTTTTGGAGGATTTGAGATGCATGTACCCCCAAGTCAATGTGGTCCGCAATATAAACGCAGTCGGGCCTGCACATTCGGTTGAATCCGTTCTGTGTTTGGCTCGAGGGGATTTCATTTTTTTGCACCAATCCTACGAACCAATCGATTTTGAAGAAATCTTGCAACTGTGGCAACTTAGGAAAGATGAACAGCTAGTCATCGCCCGTGCGGCTACGCGAGTTCGCAGAATCGACCAGCAGTTGCTGCAGAGACTTCATGAATGGGGACGAAAACTAGAAGAACACTGGCCGGTCCCGAGAGCTGTTGTCAACGGCCTTCAAATGATGAGTAAAGAGGGAGTCAAATCGCTGTCGAAGCTCAAGGACATTTCCGAAGACCTGGAGGTAACCCACCAATCGCACCGACGAATCAGCGCTCCCAAATTCATAAAGTCGACGCCAGCGTCGGTGACTGCAAAAGCGGACATGCGTTAGTCTGGGATTCGCACAGGACTCTCTGACGGGTTTCGAACGACTTGTTTAGGTTTTTACAACTTTTCGCATAAGCCAAGTTCCGATCAGGGCCAATGTTACATTGCCCAGCCATAAGCTGGAAGCTGGCCATGTTCCGTCTTTCGAAAATTCTAAAGACAATCCAAATATGGGGTAGTAAATCAGCAAAATTGGGATAAAGCAAACACCGAAAGTCCACCAATAGTCCGCACTGCGTATTAGGATTGCCATTGGCACTCCCATCCAAACAAAGGCTAGGCAGCTAAACCCTAAAGCCCATCGCCGCATCGGCTCTGTTTTGAGTCGGGACAATTTCTTTTCCGTGTCGGCCACTTCGGCGCCAAGTGTGCGAGATATGTCGTCATTTAGACTCACGTATCTACCGGACGCCAATGCAATCGAGTATCTCGTGGCGAGTTTTTCGCGACGTCGATCGTTGAGACCGTTCTGGCGGGACAACTCATGCGGAATTTGACTAATGGAATACTGTGACGGACTGTTTGAGTTCGTTCCGCTCTTGGCCGCTAAAACCAAGGGCATTTCGACCGGCAACGAGCCAGGATATCGAATCTGTTCATGGCCGTCTCGGGCGATAAACGCGTCGATCAGTTCAATGACCATTTTGTCTTCGATGGGATCGATCGAGATTTTCGCTCTTTCCGCCGTGATGGTTCGCAACTGGTTGTCGCTTTGCATCCAAATATTGGGCTTAATTAGCCATCTATCCTTGACCTCTTGGACGTGAATCGCGAACCCTTTTTCGGAGTTATAAGCTTTCTTTGAACTGAGGCCTCGATAAATTATTTCTTCAAAGGATCGCAAAATAACAAGTTGCATTGCGGGTTTCGCCCATGAGACTGCCAAGTCGTTGAGCCAAACCGAGGGAACGCTTATCAAAACAGCCAGCACTACCACCGGGCGGAAAACGCACATCGGGGAAATTCCAGCGCTTTTTAGTGCGATGATCTCGTTATCTGCGGAAATTCGCCCATAAACACAGCAGACGGAAAAAAGAATGGTGGCCGGAACCGAAAATTGGAGCGCAATAAGAAATATGTATGGCAGTAGCTTTGCGACATCCAAGTAGCTCAAGTCAGCGCCGATAAGCTGTTGGCCCACGAAAACCAACGAAATCACAAAAGTCATCGCAACCAGCGAGATAACAAACATCTTGAGTACATCCCAAAGAATGTACCTGGTGAATTTTACAGGGAACATGGTTCGGGACTATAGCGGTTTTGGCCCCATGGGACGATGGCATTTAAACATCGCCACAATCGCTAGCACTGACCGGTGTTTGCTTGCTATGGGTTTATCTCAATGCGATAGTTTAGAATCCGATTTGTGGAAATCTGTTCGCAACGTAGCCATAGTGTTTTCCCGATCAATTCGGATGCGTTCTCCAGCACAATAAACTTCGTAACGCGATCTCGAAAGCCACTGATCTGCGTCCGTTCTCTGGGGCGATTTGGAATAAGTAACATGCAGTCAAAGCTGAGCGGAGTCGATCGGTGATTGACAGCGTCGATGAATAATATGAGCCGGTTATCGCTGTCGATCTCGTATCGAATTTCAAACTCGAAATCGCTGGTCCCAACCTGGATTTCTTGATCTACAACAAACGTGACAGGCTTTTCACCTAGTATCGAAAATTCTAACTGGATCGCTGCTGTAGATGTATTTGCATCGGGTCTGATTTGGACTGGAATTAAAATAGTACTGCTCGTGTCTCCGTCGATTTCAAAGCTCGTGCGTGTCTCTTCAGCCAGAATGGATGGAGCGATGACTTTCACAAGTCCATTGATGGAATTGGACAGTGAATTCGCGAATCGCACCTTCAAATTCTGTGTTTGTCCAACGAGTGGGTCAATACGGTCTTCGTCAAGGTTAATACCCATGCGCCATTTTGCTACTCTAGAATCGATGCCGTCGATAATGATGGGCCATCGGTCGATAATCAGTCTCTGTTCAGGACCCATTGCAGTCGATATCGTCTCGACTGGAACTGAACGTCCCCACACGTCCTGAGCTGACACTTGGTCTCCTAGATAGAGCTGGGCGGTCGTGGTTTGAGAGGACCAAACAATCAGCTTCGCTTTATCGCCGGAAGCAATCAGATAGTTGACTCCGAGCGCCGGAATCGGCAAACTGCCGATCTGTCGCATCCCTGTTAAGGCTGCAGCAGTCGATCGAAAAGGGAGAAACATTTCTCGAGGACCACCGTCGCTATTTAATATCCCAACCGCCGAATCGGCAGGATTCGAGACCCAAGCAGT
>JAYVPE010000243.1:0-6742 GCA_043757575.1 Pirellula sp. | reverse complement strand
AACAGGTGGAGGATTTGCTAAGTGTTGGTTCGCCAGCGAGCAAGCGGTTCAGCCACTTCTTGACGAACTCAAAGTAACCATCCGCTGTATCCCACTCGATTTGCCGCCCGGTCAGGGGGCATGCTTCATCACTGGACAACCGACCAAGACGCAGGCGATCTTCGCCAAGTCGTATTGATGGGCTCGCTTGTCGCTACCGAAGAATGTGAAAACCAAGCTGAATGGATCGCACGCTTTCAAGCGGGTGATCCAATCGTTTTTGCTGGCTTGCACTCAAAATATGCGAACGATCTTTTCGCGTACTTTGCCGCACGCAAGCCAACACGCTCGTCGATCGAAGATCTGTCGCAAGCAACATGGACTAAAATCTGGAAATACCGGACCAATTTCACCTATGGATCCTTTCGCCCGTGGATGTACAAAATAGCCAGCTTGGCTAGAACGCCAGGTGGTTGGCGTTCACCTACGCGAGCTTGTCCAACAACTCGAGGCCATCCAAGGCACTCCGTTCCAGCCGATGAAGCTCGATGCAGTCCTTGCCAGCAAACGAGATTCCGTCTTGCAAAATGGTCTAAAGGCTCTCGATGAGCAACAGATAGTCGCTCTCGTCCGCAGTCCGAGGTTGTTAATCGAACTTCAGAGTTTGGTACTTGAAAGAGGCAGCAAGTATTGGAGTTTGATTCCGCGGACGCCATCGCACACCGAACTAGCAAACTCGCAATGGCGCATGTTGCAAAGCACACTAACGATTGATTCCAGTCCTATCGAAACACCAACTCCATCCGTTCGCACCATCGAAAAATGGACGGAAAATCGCTGGCTTATTGCCGCCGTTTCTTTGGCAGCCGTAATCCTAATCGCGTTCTTGCCGAATTGGTCGCGTCCACACGACGGGCGTTTCTTTGCTGCTCGTGAGCTTCAACAGAGCCTAGCCACTGACGGCGACTATTTGAAATTAGTGGCCAACCAGATTCATAGTGACTGGAAAGCAGATTTGCAGGACCGAACGGCTTTCGAAAAGCAGCTTCGCGAACTGCGAGATTCGTGCAACGGTATTTTGGCACGCGACCTCAAGCAACTGCGACCCAGTCTTGCCCAAGACTTCAAAGACCGTTGTCGCAAGTGGCGAGACGATCTTAACAACCACCTGAACGACCTCGCAGATGGAAAACCGCTAGCCGACGTGCAGACCAAGTCCAATGCATTGATCGAAAAGTTAACTGGCGTGCTGCTCAACTTGTCCAATATTTAGATTTACCGATTTTCAACATTTGTGACACTTCTCGCTGAACGCCAGTACGCAACTCTTGCGAATGCAATCGTTTCCGTTGGCTTTATGTCAGCGGGACGGCAACTGACAGCTACATAAATCGACAAAACGCATCCTCCCGCTGAAATCCGACGGAAGGCCGATTTGCTGGCGTTCAGCGAGAATTGTCAAATTTTGTCTTTTTTTCAGGAAGAACGCACCGACGTCAGTCGTTACAGTATTGATACCGAATTTGCCCGTCCTCGCTGGAGTAGCACTAATGCCTCGCACTCGCATCGTCGGCAACATCGCGCATTTGGAAAGTTGCTGTGGAACACGATCCTCAACAAATGCCCCCTGAAGATCAAAAGCAGCCCAGCGATCAAGAGAAGCAATTATTGAAAAAATGGATTGATGACGGGGCCGCATTTCCAATCCCGGAACGGAAACCGAGGGCCTACCGTGGCGAAGACGAGATTCTAGGAGTCATTGCGGCCGACCTGCAAAAAGTTCCAACCGAACATCGACGCTACACAAGATATTTTACATTGTTACACCTCTGGAACGATCCTAACCTAACCGAATAGGATCTTGCTCTGGAACGCGCAGCGGTAAGCAAGCAGCCTTTCGCAAGAGCGGAGTTAGCGATCAAGCGCGCATGGTCCAACATCAAGAAGCACTACACGGTGCATATTGGGATAGCTTTGACAACGAATCGGACGGGGGTGACGCCGATTTTTTTACTAAACCCTTGGGTCCGATTATTTCAGGACGCAACAATCGAGCGGCTTTCAAACATGCAGGTGGCGAGGTTGTTTTTCACTTGCCGAATCGCATGTTGGCCTTCTACCTTGCAACGGACACCGGCGTTCGGATTTCGGAAGGTCCGATCAAAATCGTACGCGACCCACAATCATTCTCGGGAACCAACGCCGTCGTTAACGGAATTTCCTGCATGGGTTGTCACTGGCAAGGCTTCATCAAGTTCACCGATACTGTTCGAGTGGGCTACGAACGCTTGAAAGGGCAGCCAGTCGCTGACAAAGTGCTAAAAATCTTTCCGCCGCAGGAGGAGATGAATCGACTGGTCGACGATGATAGCGAGCTCTATCTGCAAGCACTGGACAAAGCGACTTTGCCATTCCTGAAAGTAGATGCCAACGACACACGCCGAGCGCGTGAGTTCACTGAGCCAATCACGCACGTTTCAAAGCGATACGATCGCAAACTGGATTTGAGTGCGATTGCACGCGAGATGCTCTTGCCCACCGATGATGCAACTGCAAACGCACTCGGTTTGCCTACGCAAAATGATCTTAAGTCTCAATTGAAACTCAGTGAAACTTTTCAGCGCATTGGGCTTGAGCCACTAGCACGCGGCGAAGTGGTCGCACGCAGTGTCTGGGAAAAGTCATTTCATACAACCGCTCGCGCGCTGAAGCTAGGCGTGCCTCAACACATCGAAACCACACAAAAACCCTATCGGACCAACCCATGCAAAACCCCATTGCCATATTAAAAACCATTGCTATTGCCATTTGTATAGTCACCGCCAATCCAAGTTTTTCAACCGCCCAGGAAACGCCAGATATTGGCTTTGCTCGACTTGAGGAGGCAGCCAAGCGGATCGCCTCGCATGTAGCTGAGGTCATGCGGGATCAGAAGCAAACCGCCATTATCGTCGGCGATTTCACTGCCCCGCCACGGCTCAAAGCCAGTGGTGGCACTGGAGTACGCCAGTTGTTAATCAAGGCGATGAAAGCAGAAAAAATTGATGTTCGCGATGACGCCCAGTTTCAAATGGTTGGCTCCTTTGCCAACTCAGATAAGGATGCGAGGTTTGATGGTGAAATCGGAGTCCAGGTTAAGGCCCAATTGTTAGACGAAAATGATCGCGAGGTGGACAAGTTTAACATTACCGTATTTGGCGCAGCGGCACTTCAGATAACTGGTGGCACCGCAGAGTTACCTCCCAAGGCCAACGCCGAAGACCGCAAGCAAGCTCAGAATGACGGCTTAAAAAAGCCACAGGCAGCGAATAACGGCAACGAAACTCGTGCCACCTCAGACAGTCTGTTCGGAATTGAAATTCGAGTCAAAAAGGGTGCCGATGAAGTCTCACGCAAACCATCGATCGTCGCTGGCCGCTCATTTGTGCAATTGGAGAAATCGGAAAAGTACATCGTCCGATTGCACAATCGTTCTAACAACGATGCTGCAGTTTTGTTGACCGTTGATGGCTTGACGAGTTTCGCGTTCAGCACCGAAGGCAACTTTGGCAGCCAAGTCATAGTTCCGTCGGGACGATTCGTCGACGTCACCGGTTGGTACTTTGCGGCTGACGATACTCGGGCGTTTCTCATCACCAGTTATCCCGAGAGTGGTGCGGGAAAGAAAGGGATTCCAACGTCAAGTGTCGGCGTCATCACCGCGACGTTTGCGGCCACATGGAAACCGGATGCGACGGCACCGTCGGATGAAGTTGGTGCGAGGGGAGCAGATACCGCAACCGGCATTGGTGAGCGAACAGGTCAACGATGGGTTTCCGAGGCACGTGTAATCGGCATGCCACGCAGCGTAGTAAGCGTCCGCTACAATCGACCAGAATAAATACACAACGCATTCCGGACAGATTTGAACCAGGACCTATTTGAACCGCGGATAACATGGATAACACGGATGACGTCAAGAGCAGGAAGGGCATTAGCTGAATTTCTGGTGACTGCATTGGGTACAGGATGATCGTTAAAAATAAAATGCAGGACTGCTTTTTTATCCGTGTATTCCGTGTTATCCGTGGTTTAAAAAATTGAGAATAGAAAACAGGAAAATGATCATGCGTCCATTCCCAAACTTTACCCGACGTGATTTCGTATTGCATTCATCGATTGCCGGTCTAGCGGCCAGTCTTGTATCCACCCAACCAGTCTATGCGCAGGCTGGACGCGGAAAAAAGTATGCAGTCATAGTCGGGATCAAAGACTACGATCCAGAAGAACTGAGCCCTCTCCGATTTACCGCTCGTGATGCCGATGCGCTGGCTGGCGAATTGACCCGATTGCAATTCGAAGTGACGCTCATGACCGGTGCCGCCACCCGCCCACAATTGAAACCCAATTCGGCCGACAAGATCGAAAAGGTACTCAAAAACCGCGCCGCAGGATTGACCGCCGACGACACACTCATCTTTGCATTCATGGGTCACGGAGTGCATTTTGCATCAGACAAACCAGCCAAGCCAGCCAACAACAATCAGAAGGAAGAGGTGCAAGAACTCTACTTCTGTCCAGAGGACGCGAGACTCAGCGATCGAAGTTCGCTCCTCTCTATGGAGGTGGTTTATAGCGCACTGGGTGGCAGCCAGGCGGGTCGCAAACTGCTATTGGTCGACGCTTGCCGCAATGATCCACAACCACCAGGGAAAAAGCGTTGCAAGGACACTGAATTGGAACCCGTCGGTCGTGCCATTCGAACCGTTCCGAAAGGGATGCTGGCTATCTTTAGCTGCTCGGAAAGCGAAAGCAGCCGCGAATATCCAGACCTTGATATGGGCTACGGCAAAGGGCATGGCGTCTTTACTTTTCACGTTCTCAAATTCTTGCACGGAGACGCTGGCGAGACATTTTATCCCCAACAACAACTGACCGTTACCGACCTCGCCCATTAAGTTGGTCGAGAGACCAAGGATTTTGTATGGAACAAGGACAACAAGGATCAAATCCCAATCCCGTATGGCAAGCTGGCGCCATGGAGTCTTGGCTCTGCACCCAACGGAAAACGACCACTTGAAAAAACGTTCCGCAGCAAATCAACGGGCATGGAGTTAGGGAATGCCTGGGGTTTGCATGTCGTACAACCCCTAAGGGTTCTCTGCAAAGCTGCCGACAGGCGCGGTTGTCACGAAATCGTCCTTCGCTTGAATCGCGAATTGCCAATTGTACTTGGCTTTCGCTGTTCCATCGGCAACATTACCCACGCTCGCTAAACCCTCAGCGTTGTTACCCATTGAAAATTGAGTGGTTGTTCCGGCACGACAAGCGTACTCCCATTCAGCCTCTGATGGCAGACGATACGTCCGACCCTCCTCACGACTAAGCCATCGGCAAAATCGATTGGCATCGTTCCAGGAAACGTTTGTCACCGGATGATCGTCACCTTGAGTGAAACCAGGACTCCGCCAATTGTATTGCGCATCTTGCTTGAACGTGGCATCGGAAATATTGAATCCATAGCCCCCCTCGCCATCACTTTCCGCCTCGGTCTTGTATTGCGAGGATTCGACAAACTTTCGATACTGCCCAACGGTGACTTCGTGTTGCCCAAGATAAAACGGCTTGGTAATCCGCACCCTATGACGGTTGGCGGCATCTTCGAACCAGGATTTATCGCTTCCTGGAAACATCTTGACGAACTCTGCAACCGCTGTCTCATTACCCATCATGAATTCACCCGCAGATATTCGCCGCAGTTTCATTCCGATACTATTGGTGATCACGGAGCGCTGCAAGGTTCCCAATGGCCAATCGATGACTTCGGTGGGACTCTTGAGGACCGGTGATTGATTGAGATTGAGTTTGCGATACACGAAATCGCTCGTCTCTCGCCTTGAGTAGTTGGCCAGTTCGACCAGACTCACTTGATCTCGTGGATAAATCTTTCCCTCGCCATCACCACGCAAATACTTGATGATGTGATACGTGAACACGCCATGCTGAAGTTCAGGGTGTTCGACGCTCCTTTCTTTCTCAGCGCAACTGAAAAGAGCCAACATCCCTTTCGGAACCGTTCTAGGAGTAAGTCCGACTGTTCCCAAATCGGTACTGGTGGATCTGAAAAGTTCCGATTCGGCCTCGTTCCGACAAGCGTCGACAATGAGCAGCTTTCGTTCGGCAGGCGATTGGCTAACGATCTCCATAACGCGAGTCATTGGAACCAACGAGTCGAGTTGTTTCAGATTGGCTTCCTCGGGACAGAAATAACTTTCACGCGATCCGTCCGCAAGTGGCAGTTGTTTTTTGAACAGCACACCGTGACCAGCCATGAACACGAGCAGTGTGTCTTCTTTGCGAACTCGACTGCAACTGGCTGCAAATTGATCCAGTATTTTTTTGGCTGTCGTCGGGTTACGGGCCGGTAACTCAGCTTGGCTGGTCATCGAAACGACATCGAAACCTAAATCGGTTAGCACACGCCCCAATTCCAGGGCGTCATCTTCGGCGTAGCGTAGCCGATTGAAGAAGTTGGGATCGTAGCGTTCGATCCCGACGACCAAGGCATATTTTTTCCCGCGTTTCTGAGCTAAGACAGAACCGCTCGTAAGTATGAGTAAAATCAAAGTCCAAGTTGCGTGAATATTTTTCATAATCTTTTCGTGCCTGTTATCTCTAGCCTCGATACTCTGATCTCGCGGCATTGGACCACGAATAACACGAATGACACGAATAAGAACAAAAACGAACGAACTCAGGATTCCTAGGAAATGAATTTCCGGGC
>JAYVPE010000242.1:0-6743 GCA_043757575.1 Pirellula sp. | reverse complement strand
GGATGGTTGTCCTTATTTTGCTAGCAGTCTTTTCGATGCTGTTTTTCCTGCCAGGAATGACCAGCTCACGAATCGATTACAGCTTCTTTTTGGAACAGCTAGACAAAGATAACGTCCAGCAACTTACCGTTTACGAATCTTATATTCAGGGCAAATTCATTGTTGCGCCTGAAAAACCGCCTTCCTACGACTACTCCGGCAAGCTCCAAAAACCCAAAGAAGGCATTGATGGATCTAAGGAAAAATACAAAAAGGATTTCGATCTATTTATTCCTTCGGGAGCTGAAACACAGTCCGCATTGTTTGGAAAGCTCAACGCCTTACGTGCAAAGTCGATTGAGACACAGGTGGTAGACCCGGATGATCCAACTGCGGTTACCAAGCCGCAACACCCTTTTAGATACGATATCGTACCTGGTGGAACGCTCAGTACGATAATGATGCTGATCTTCCTTTCGATGTTGATTGTGACCATTGTTGGCTTGTATATGTTCTTCCGTCGAAGCCGCGATTCCATGATGGGGGGCGGTTTCCTGACCAGCTTCACTAAATCGACCGCCAAACGCTTTGAGCCTTCCGACCAAAGCATCACGTTTGATGACGTCGCAGGTCTTGAAGGTGTAAAAGCAGACTTACAAGAAATCGTCGAGTTTCTCAAGTCGCCCGAAAAGTTCCAGAAATTGGGAGGACGCGTTCCCAAGGGTGTCCTGCTCAATGGACCACCAGGAACAGGCAAAACACTACTCGCTAGGGCAGTCGCGGGCGAAGCTGGCGTGTCGTTCTTTTCCGTCAATGGCAGCGAATTTATTCAGATGTTCGTCGGTGTCGGAGCATCGCGAGTTCGCGATCTGTTTGCAACTGCCAAAGAACAGTCACCGGCAATTATTTTTATCGACGAAATCGATGCGGTTGGACGTCAACGTGGCGCGGGGCTTGGGGGTGGGCATGACGAAAGAGAACAAACCCTCAATCAAATCCTAGGTGAGATGGATGGTTTCTCGCCAACGGACTCGGTCATCATCATGGCCGCAACCAATAGGCCAGACGTTTTAGATCCAGCCTTGCTCCGTCCAGGCCGATTCGATCGATTGATTTCCGTGGGAAGGCCGACGCTCAAGGGCCGTGAAGCCATTCTGAAAGTGCACGTTCGCGAAGTGCCGCTGGCTGACGACGTAAATTTGCACACCATGGCTGAAGCTACTGTAGGTCTAACCGGTGCAGATCTGCGCAATATTGTGAACGAAGCTGCGTTGTGGGCAGCTCGTAATGACAAAACTCGCGTGAGTATGTCGGACTTCGACTACGCGAGGGACAAGATCCTGATGGGTGCAAAACGCGAAGAAGTTTTGATGCCCGCCGAAAAAGAAAAGACCGCCTATCACGAAGCCGGACACACTCTGACGGCTTGGTTTTTGCCAGGTGCACAGCGAGTTCACAAAGTAACAGTCGTCCCACGCGGCCAGTCGCTCGGTAGCACCCAAATACTGCCAAACGAAGACAGAATGAACATGTCGGAGAGCGAACTTCGTGACCAACTGGTAGTCTTGCTCGCGGGCAGAGCTGCCGAGAAAATCATTTATGATGAGACGTCGGTGGGAGCGGAAAACGACTTGGAGCGAGCAACGAGTCTGGGCCGTAGAATGGTTTCACATTGGGGCATGAGTCTTAAGCTGGGCCCTGTGTCGTACAAGCTTTCGGACAGCGATCCATTCCTCGGACGCGAGATCCACCAGCAGCGTCAGTTCAGTGAACGCACGCAGGAGACAATCGACTCGGAAGTAGGCGATACGTTGCGAGCTGCAGACAGACGCGCGACGGATATGCTTCATTCCCGACGTGAAGAGCTGGAGAGGCTCAAGGATGCGCTGGTGGAACGCGAAGAGCTTGACGAAAACGAGATCACAGAGTTGATAGGTCCGAGTGTTCACGTAAAGCGACAGTCCGCATCGGCATCGACATCGACGGAAGTCGTCAGTGCGACCTAGCAAGTATGGCTCGCAAAAAATCCAATAAGGTCCGAATCGAGTTTCGAAAGAAACATCAGTCTCAAGCAAGAGATGCGGATCTGACCAGCGATTATGCATCCGATCGCGAGGATATCGATACCGTTGCATCCCAACGGGTTAGCGGAAAAGGGGAGCAAACACGACATCGCACAGTCAAAGGCAATCTGATCGAGAATGGTGGAACAGATGCGTTCGGTCAAGTCGACTTGGACGTCAATGCTCAGCGAACGCTTAATGGACTCGTATTGAAAGTGCACGGTGTGGAGTCGATCGTGCAATTGGCAGACGGCCGCATTTATCGGTGTGCAGTCCGACGAGTGCTCAAAAACATGGCGACCGATCAGCGGCACGTTCTTGTCGCTGGCGATAAAGTCACCTTGTTGCCAGAGGGGGATGCTCAAGGTTGGATCGTTCGGATTGAACCGAGAAAATCAACGCTGAGCCGAACCAGCAAGCAACGCCGCCACGTTATGGTGGCCAATGTCGATCAGTTGCTCATTGTGACGAGTGCTGCCCAACCCTCGATTAAGCCGAATTTGATCGATCGCGTTTTAGCCACGGCAGAACAGAATCACCTAGATGCATGCGTTTGTATCAATAAGTGTGATTTAATCGATGCTTCTGCCTTACAGCCGCTCATTGGCACATATGCACAGATGGGCTACCGAGTCATCATGGTGAGTGCGGCCAAGGGTTGGGGAATCGAACGGCTCCGCTCAATCACGCGAGATCGCAGCAGCGTCGTAGTGGGGCAAAGTGGTGTTGGGAAGTCGTCCATATTGAACGCGCTGGATACCGGCCTCAAGCAACGCGTTCAAGCCGTGAGTCTCGAGAATCAAAAGGGTAAACATACAACTACGACAGCCGAGGTCTTTCCCCTTAGTTATGGTGGATCGATGATCGATACGCCCGGAGTCAGGCAATTCCAACTTTGGGATATTTTACCGAGCGAAATGTCCGGGCTGTTTCGCGACATCCGGCCTTTTGCATCGAACTGCCGATATCCCAATTGTACGCACATTCACGAAAACCTTTGCGCGGTTAAAGATGCGGTGGCCGATGGTCGACTGGATGCGCGACGTTACGACAGCTATTGCCAAATGGTCGAAAGCCCAGGAGATGCCCTTCGAGAGGATTTTGAAGACCCATAATGTTTAGCCGCTAAATCGGAACATTAACCCTTCTGAGAGTTTTTAGTTACAATACTAGCGTGGCTTCAAGTGAGAATTTCACTTCCACATAGGAATCCCTCCAACAGTTTCCCGCCATCAAAATAAATGATATCGATCGTAGTTCCACTATTTAATGAACAAGATTCGTTGGGGGAACTCATACGGCAAATCCAACAGGCAGTGGAGGCCGATAAATTGGGTATCTACGAAGTTCTATTGATCGATGACGGTTCCAACGACTTGTCTTGGTCGATTATCGAAAAACTCAGCCGCGAGCATTCCATGGTTCATGGAATTCGCTTCCGACATAATTTCGGCAAAGCGGCCGCGCTGGCTGCCGGATTCGCGGCTGCCAAGGGAGAGTTTGTGGTCACGATGGATGCCGATCTTCAGGATGATCCCAAGGAACTCGTTCGGCTCGTCGAGAAACTTAATAAAGACCATGACGTTGTCAGCGGATGGAAACAAACACGATACGATCCTTGGCACAAACGATGGCCATCGCTTGTATTCAATGGAATTCTCAGGAAGTTTACTCGACTCCATTTGCATGACTTCAATTGTGGACTTAAGGCCTATCGTCGCGAAGTTTTGGATGAGGTCACGCTTTACGGAGAAATGCATCGATTCATCCCAGTTCTCGCTGCGGCGCGCGGCTTTCGCGTTACTGAGATCGCCGTCCAGCATCATCCTCGTATCCATGGCGTGTCCAAGTATGGAGTTTCCCGGATCTTGAAAGGATTCCTCGATCTATTTACAGTCGTCTTCTTAACCCGTTTTCGATATCGGCCACAGCACCTTCTCGGTGGCATTGGCTTGGCAGCGTGCGCTACTTCGGGAGTGTTGCTCATTGGGCTTACGGCGATTTGGGCAATTAGCAGACTTGACTTGGGTATGCAGCCAATCCATTTGCATGAGCGCCCCGTTTTTTATTTAACGATGGTTTTGTTCTTACTCGGGTCGCAAATGATTGGTGTCGGATTGCTCGCGGAATTGGTCGTGGCCAACTCGGGTAGTAGAACGGTTCCCTATTCGATAGCTACGACAACCCAGGCTCGTGACGCAGTTAGTCTGACACCACTTCGTGAACAACTCGATCAGGCACGTATTTCATCATGAGTCAATCCATTCAAGCTACTGAGTCAAAATCTTGGCGCTATAAGGATGTCGCTTGGCTATTGATTGGAATAGCGACGGTAATTCAGCTCGCACGAGTCCTCGGCATGTCAGCGGTACATGGTGAACTTCCCTTTCTCAGCGCGAACGACCGCTCTCGTTGGTGCGCCATCGCATCACTGATAGAGGATGGAAAATGGGAGATCGATCGAGTGGTAGACATTCTCGATAGCAAAGGAAAATCTAAAATTTGGAACTCGATCGACATAGTTCGACATCGAGGAACAGATGGCAAAGAGCATTTTTACTCCAGCAAGCCGCCGTTGCTTACGGGCATGCTCGCGCTCGTTTGTAAGCCGGTAACACTTCTCTTGGGAAAGAAACTAACCGAAGAGCCGTTCATGATTGGACGGGTAGTCTTGATCCTTGTCAATGTTTTACCGCTGGTGTTATGGTGGATTTGGTTTTTCTTTTGGTTGGAAAAAAACGTAGTCGATGCTTGGTCGCGATTCATTTTATTGAACATGGCACTTTGGGGAACCTTTCTTTCTACCTTTGCGGCGACGCTCAACAACCACTTGCATGGAGCTTTGTTTTTTTCATTGAGTCTCGGTCTGGTGTGGCAAATTATCCATGCTTACCAGCTCGGGCAAAGTAAATCTTGGTGGACTTGGATCGCATGTGGACTGAGCGCAGGGCTTGCGGTCGCTTGCGAGTTGCCGGCATTGGCATGGGCAGCGGCCGCAGGTGTCATCCTGCTGGCGGTAGATTGGCGAAAATTTCTGCTGGGCTATGGAGTTGCAACTGCTGTCGTGGCAGTGGCTTTTCTAGGAACTAATTATTGGGCGCATCAAGATTTGAGTTCGCCCTATTCGCACCGCGGTCTCGGGGCATTGATCGCCACCATTCCAAAAGGACCAGGAAACGCGGAATCTCCAGCACTTGCATCCGTAATGGATCAAGCCAACCAACATGGCTACGCGTTTACGGAGAACGCAACCATCATTCCAGCACGATTGACCGGAGTGTTGCAGTTTATTGATAATACTGTTGACCAACGAGTGGCCATTCAGTCCTCGGACGCGGGCTGGTCAATTTACCATTGGGATGACTGGTATGACTTTCCAAAGTCCTATTGGCTACCTGGCAATAAAAAGGGTGTTGACCGAGGCGAAGAGAATCGGTTGTCGTATGCGTTGCACTTCACTATCGGCCATCACGGAATTTTCTCATTGACCCCATTTTGGTTACTAGGAATTCCAGGTGCCGCTTTTTGGATTCTAAAAAAGCAAAATTCGATTCGCGGATGGAAAGGCTTGCTGGTCTCGGAATCAGGTGTAGCACTTGCATTAATTGCGGTGACGCTCGCGTGTTTTGTTTTTTATGCAACACGCGTAGTCGAAGATCGAAACTACGGCGGAGTTAGCAGCGGGTTCCGTTGGGTGTTTTGGCTTGCACCTGCTTGGTTGTGGCTGTGTGTACCCGCTGTCGAAATGACGGGGCGTTTATCTACGTTGCGCAGGCTGACGTGCCTATTATTGTTGGCGAGCGTTTTTTCGGCCACGATTCCATGGCCCAATCCATGGACCCATCCATGGCCTTACCGAGTTGCGTTATGGCTCTACGATCAGGCCGAGGCAAAGCCAGTAACTGTGAAACCTTAACCACCGAATTAGGCAAAAGCACAGGATAATGATTTACTCTCTGAAATTAATTCAAGTGCCTACTTGTCAACCGCTTTTGTTGGTTCAGATGTTGATCCCGTTGATTGGCGTTTGCTTTACAAATAGCGTCTTGAATTCCCAAGAGTCGGTGCTTGATACTGCCGCGATTGAATTCTTTGAAAAGAGTGTTCGTCCGCTGTTAGTTGCCCATTGCTATGAATGCCATTCCGGTCAAGAGCGGCAAGGTGGACTGCAACTTGATTTCCGCGAAGCAGTTCTTAAAGGCGGGGATTCAGGGCCAGCGATTTTGCCGGGGGATCCCGAAAAAAGTCTCTTAATACAAGCGGTTCACTATAAAAACCCAGACATGCAAATGCCGCCCAAAGGTGCATTGTCTTCGACCGAAATCGCGAACCTCGAGCGATGGATTTCGATGGGAGCACCCGATCCACGCTCCAAGCAAAACGACCCTACAGCACCCAGTCCCTCAGGCATGACCGTCGACGCAGGTCGCGAATTTTGGTCGCTGCATCCCATTGCAGCGGTACCAATCCCGTCAGTCAAGAACACAGAATGGGTGGCAACGCCGGTTGATGCGTTTTTACTTGCGAACCTCGAAGCAAATCGACTTCATCCGGCTTCGAAAACAGACCGAACCAGTTTGATCCGCCGAGTCACTCTCGATTTGACCGGCTTGCCACCTACGCCAGAGGAATTGGAGGCATTCGTTTCCGATGATTCAGCCAACGCGTACGATTCTGTGATTGATAGGCTATTGGGATCTC
>JAYVPE010000241.1:0-6782 GCA_043757575.1 Pirellula sp. | reverse complement strand
GGATCAAAAAGCAGGAATTTCGAAAATTCATCGCGCCGCGATAGCATTCACTCGCGTTAGGATTCGTTGGACTTTGACGCTTGCCGGGAATCGCTGGCTTTTTCCTACCGACCCACTAAATTCCCCTAAGAACCCTATTAAGTGAAAGAGCTCAATACTCTTGCAGGGTTCCCCGCTGCAACGGTCATTGGAGGCACATCGCGAGTGACGACGGCGCCAGCACCAATAACGGACCCCAATCCAATCCTCACGCCCTTTAGTATCAACGCTCTCGCACCAATAAACACACCATCCTCAATAACGACCGGAGCTTTCTGAATTTTGGAACTATCATCTCTTTCTAGCATATGCAGTGGGTGCGAGTCCGAGTCAGTAATCAGCGACCCACTTCCTATCAATACGTTATTACCAATTGTGATCGACAAAGAGCAATCAATAGAAATCCCAGACATGCCAACTGAGTCCCCAATTATCAAATTTCCGCCGCTGAAACACTTTATTGTAACTTTCTGGATTACGCCCAAACTGTTATGTCTGGCGTCACTACACGCAATCCAATTGCGACCAATTCGAATTTTACCTTCCCGATGCCTGTACAACACAGGGCTACCCATCAATCGCCAGGTTGGGTCCCAGTACCCGAAATGGTAGTAGCCAAAAATAATATCTCTCGGGAACCGATAAGCGTATAAACAATTTTTAAAAAAGCTTTTACTTTTTTGTTTCATAGAAATCCTATTTCACCGGCTCGGCAAGTGTGTTGAGTTTAACCTGTCGGAAAGCAATCACCATGTAGCTTTACAGCATTTACATACAGCTAAATCGGCCGCTCACTAAGGCTCCCTCGAGATATTATCATGCTAATTCTTTCGTATAGTGCATCTTCGCCAAACGAGTCATTTGCATTCGCGGCACTTCGCAAAATTATTTCCTTATTATTCAAATATTCGGTCTTTGCATTCAAAATTGCGACGAGGAATTCCTGCGGTGAATGCCCCACGAAAGTTACGCCCTGCAAAACGGTTTCAAGATCATCCGTCGGGAGAGCTGTAGAAACTAATTGGCGACCACTAGCAATAGCTTCAATAACTTTGAATGGAAACACACCGTCATCCATCTTTCTAATGCAAGTGTGGGGATTTAAGATTACGTCGCAATCAGCGATAATTGTGTACAACCTCTCCAGAGATACTCTTCCGTAAAATTGCAGCCTGCTAGGCATTTCCCTTTGAAGAACTTCAAACGCTTGGGAAAAAGGTCCCGCCCCAGTTACGTGCAGTCGGTATCCACTAGGAAGCATTTTAACCAGTTGTAACACGATACCGGCCCCCTTCTCTTCCGAAAGGCCACTAAAAAAACCGACGTTAATTTGCGTTGACTCCACGCAAAAAGGAGGCGAACTCGTCGCGATCTCCGAAAGTGCTTTTGGAACAACTCCCGGCAGCAAAAAAGTTGGGTACGGGTAATTGTGAAGTTTAGATTTCAATTGCGTGTTGACGGCAAAAGCTCCAGAGAACAGGGGCGCTGATTTACGCCAAAAGTAACAGTCGAAATACGGCTTGAGTGAAAGGCCTCTCCGCCTTGCAAAATGCCAATCCTCGTACTCCAAAATCATTGGCGATTCATATTTTCTAAAGAGTATCCCGGCCAGTCTCATCTCAAAAGCGTAGGTGTTGTAAAACCAAGTCAAGATTGGTGGCTTAAGGCCACTGAGCAAATCTACGGTACTTTTCATGAAGAATAGGTTTTTAAGCTTGCCGGCCGCACGTAACCTCGACAAGGCTGGTGTAATTTCGCGGACGCGAACAGTTCCAATCATTGTGTCGGCTATTCTTATTGGATCTGCTCCTAGGCAATTGTGAGCCGAATTGACCAACACAATTTCTGAGTCAAGCTTTGAAAGAACTGATAAAATCGTTTCAATCTTACTTGAGGCTCCAAGGTTCGCTAGTCCATGCCGGTTTGGGGGCGAGTATGGCGCAATGACAAGAATCATTTATCGGTTGGCGGATCTATTTTTAGTTAATTGTTCTGTCCAATAAATACTACCCAATGTCACCGAGTAGGACATCATCAAAAAGTAATGTTCAAATGGATTTCCAGCTAGAATCGTGACTATAGCTACGAACATCAATACTAGAAAACGGTACCTCCCAATTATTGATTTTCTAGGACAGGCAAACAAAACGAAGTAGGACAATCCACCCCAAAATACCATTGAGCCAAGCAAACCAAACTGGAATGTACACGTCAGCAAGGAGTTGTCTACAAGGATATTGAATCGATACATCTCAGGATCCAATCCTTGTGACAACGCTGTTCCGATCGCAGTGTTTGTTCCAACGCCTAATCCTCGCCCAATCAAAATCTCTCCGATTTCCGCATTCCAAAGCAGTTCGAGTGAAGAATAGAAAGTCGAAACTCTTCCGCCCTGTTCAAACTGTTGTTCGAGTGCATTGCCGCGATCAACAACCGAAATGACTGCTTGATAACTTGTATACCCAACGAAGAGGAAAAACGGAATAAACGCGAGCCTCATATAAGTTGCGTAAAACCCTTTATTTGCAGCGGCAAACTCCCATAGCTCGCAAAGCAGAATCAAAACAACCGCCATTGTTCCGAAACGAGATCCAGAGGATAAAGCAACTCCAATTGCGACGACGCAGAGAAACAATCGCTTGTTTTTATCCACGCCATCGAGGATCAGCGATACGAGTGCAATTGCAACTCCAAAGAAGCATGCAACTCCTGCGCTGCTAAACAACCCAGTAAGTCTTGCAGAACCGAAGGCTAAGGCGTAGATACTGGAAACCCTAAGGAACTGCAACATAATTACATATGCGTCCAAAATTACTATTACGGAAAGACATGCAAATATAAAGTTGTGCCTGTTCTTTTCTGCGACCAGCGACCTAGAGAGGATGAAAATTCCAAAGGAAGCATTAAGAAGGAGGATCCACCTCAATCCGGCGGGTAAGAAGCTGATCGGACTGTATCCGAATATGAAACCAAGTGACCCAATTGAGACAACTACAGCAATCCATATATAGAAAGCCCCAATCCACTTTCGAAGACCACTCGGAAGGTTTAGACGCGTAAGTGCTAATGGCCATGCGGCAGAGATCAATAATAAGAAAATCTCTTTAACGTAACGCAAGATGCCTGAGGACACGAGTTCCTCAGAGTCTACATTGAATAGAGCGACCTTTTGTTTTGCGATCGCGTCAAATGCAACGAAACCATACTGCGCGATACCAACTAAGAAAATCAATGGCAGAAGCAAGTCAAACTTAAGATATCTTAACAAGGCAGTATCGCTTTGCAAAGTTGTCCGATTTCGATTTCATACGCTTCCCATGTGAAATGCGAAGCGAAACGCTTTGAATTTTCTCCCCATTTGCTCCACATTTCAGGCATCTTGAAAACCTTTATTAGCGCTTCCGCTAGTGCGCTCGATGTGTCCTCAATTTCCAAGCCCATCTTCCCGCTCTCAAACCCATCGATCCCACAATATTTTGTTATAATTAATGGCAAACCGGCGTGCATTGCTTCGATACAGGCAAGGGAACGCCCTTCGGAAAGAGCCGGCATGATAAAAAATGAAGATCTCTGGTATAACTCTGCAACTCGTAGGTGCGGAATATTTTCGTGCGAAAATGAGATTCCCTCAGGAAGATTTGCCTTCTGAAGATATGCAAATAGTTCTGGTTCCAGCTTGCCCAAAATTAAAAACCTGATTTTCCTGTGATGATTTAGGTTTAATAATGCACTTCCGCAGACACCGAGTGCTTCAATAAGAAGGTGTCCTCCCTTTCTAATCGAGTTTGCCCTCGCAACGATGACGATGTCAGGCATTACCTCGCGATTCGAAACAGCAAATATTTCTGCACAAGCCCCATATGGTATGTTCTTTACTATCGAGCTAGGAGAAATGCGACCTTGTAATCCTTCCAAGCAATAACTTGAGGGAACAGTAATGACATCTGTTATTCGGAGCAGTTCGGTGTTCACGGACTCATCATGGGTCCAAAGCGTTGTAGAGGAAAACTTCCGCTCGTGATCTCTGATACGCAACTCCATCGTACTCGATTGATTAGAAATCTGATCTGACCATATCACAAAGCCACGGTCTTTTGCCATCCTAACGGATTGCGGCATATAGTCCTGTAGTGTTAAAAGAATCTTTGCCTTAAATTCCCCTCGTTGTATCGATCGAGCAACACAACGATCAAAGTACTGGACATACGAACTGCTATTGAAGCAAACGGAAATAAGTTTCCGCAATTGAAACTTAAGTGGCGAAACGACTGCTCCTCGATCTATCCCATCGTGAAAGTACCCTCGCGCCTTAATTCCGACGGATCCCGGCCAGAACCTTAGTATTCTACTTGAACCTTTCATGTAGAATGGAGTAACGAACTTTACGTTTGCACCCGACTTGATGCATCCGGCTACTAGATTCAGGACATGATGCTTTCCTGGGTGAGCGATCAAAATGTCAGTAGTCACGGTGCGGCAATTGATTCGATTGAGGGACTGCGTTTTTTGTAGTTTTTGATTTTATCCATAATCTGATTCGATCGGTTTTCCGTTCAAATAACCACCAGAACAGGATACAATAGATCAGTGTAAGACAAAGAACAAGCGAAAAGAAAGTGTATGCGACTACCCCAGGCGCGAGTTGTTTTGGAGCCATGTAACAAAACCAAAGAAATGCAATGAATGGAAAATGGAAGAGATAGATTGAAAACGAAATGCCCGATAATTGTTCAATTCCTCTTCGTATCCAAAGGGCCTCGACTTTAAATGATGCACTATTAACCAGCATCGCAGTCGTCGCTGCTGCGACAAGTGAATCAGCTGCAAATCCGTCCAGATGTCTTGTTACCAGCAAGCTTATTAAAAAAAGTGCTGTGGAAACTATAGCGAAGGATTTCCCAGCTAAGCGATCGTTTCTTCTAAGAATAATGGCTCCTGCCGCACCGAACGTCCAAAATACGAAGCCGCTCGAGATGCCTGTCGGAAGGAATATCAGGAGAGACATGCTTAAAATGGCGATTCCGATCCATTTTATTGAGCGATTGTAAAAACCAAAGGCAATCAACGGAAATATCGCATAATACCAAAACTCATTCGCCAAGCTCCAAAGCGGTCCATTCGATCCGTATACGGGAACCGCAATTGTCTGAAGAAAAAGAACGTTGCCCAAAAAAACTGAGGACGATAAAAAATTACCGTTTAAGCCAGGTCCGCTGGACAGAATCATAGAGAATCTGCCGTCGTATCCGAGCCCGCCAGATACTGCACTACCAAGCTTATCGAGAATAAATGTTGCAATGAGCGATGGAATAAGAACAATCCAAAGCCGTGAAAGACGATCGATTGAATATTCTTGCATCTGGAATCGCTTTGCCTGCATTTTATCACAAATCGAGCCCCCAACTAGAAAGCCGCTCATTGCGAAAAATACAATTACCGCCTGATGCCCCAATCCCGTCATGAAATAGAACGCCACGTCTAATAAAGTTGGTGACTGCACGTCCTTAAAGTCGACAAACACGAAATTGCGAATATGTCCAGCGCAAACAACTAGAGATGCAACGCCACGCAAAAAGTCAAGAAATATATTCTTTCTATTCGAATCCATTGGGATTTTTTGGTCTGATTGCCAATCGCCATCCATTTGACGTTGCGGGATCAACTTTTTAGTCGTCAGTTATGCTAGAAAAATGTTCGCTTATACTATGGTTTCCTGGCAACAAACGCCGGTCGATAATGACTTCCTAAAAGCCATTTCAACCTGCCCTGAAGGCCGTAAGATTTGATACTGTCGAACCCTGTCCTTCGAAGCATCTTAAAAACATGTCCAGGCAAAAACGAATGTGGGTGAGCATCTGCCAATACAGATCCCTTCATCAATTTTCTTGTTATATGTTCAAATCTGATTCTTCCACAAAAGCTAAGACAATCCACTCCAACAATTAAAATCCCCCCTTTTCGAAGAGAGTTAAAAGCGCAACTTAGAACTTTCTCGGGTGCCTGCACATGATCTAGTACATTGTATGTGATGACGGTGTCAAATCGATTATCGAACTCCAGAGATTCACCTGGCAGCTGCAAATACTGCCCCTCATCGCTTAATTCCGAAACCCAAGTAGTAAATGGTTTCGCCCACTCCTCCTTCGCTGCAGCGGTTTCCGAAACCCTGATCCGGGGAAGAGGCTCGACTTTTTGAAGGTGGCTGATAAGTGATTTCCTCGGATAGAAGGATGCGATTGAAACTGCAAGTGGCCCACAACCGATCTCCTGCACTTCTTTTCCGTCAAAGAATTCCGAAAGTAGTGTTGAGGAGAAAAGTTGTAGGAATCGCGGCTTCTCGGCACATATCCTCAGAAGCTCAACCACATCGATCACATCCCAATAGGATTGTTCGGACGCTTGAGCCTGTTCCCATCTTTGACTTCCAACTGAATTTCCCATAATCAATTTCGCTTTCGCATTCGAAACATTGTATTTGACGTCTTCGTTTGACATTAGAACATTTGACAAGTACGATTCGTTAATCGATTGGCTTCTTTTAATGTAACCGTTCACGGGGTGGGATGAAATTCTTTTGAGATTGGTATAGACACGGATAGGCGATTTGGGACAGGATTACTTTTATCTTGTCCACACCACATTCATCCAGGGCCAACGCTAACTTTGGGTAATTGGGGATGACTTGGCAGTTTAGGGTTGTGTACACCTTGATTTTGATATTTTGCCATTATGGCGAGTCAATG
>JAYVPE010000240.1:0-6787 GCA_043757575.1 Pirellula sp. | reverse complement strand
ATGCTATGCTGCTAGCAAGTACGCGCGCGAACTGCCGCCGACTAATCGACGAGGGGTTCCCATTTCGGGCGACACGATTAGAAGGTTGCCTTAGGCATATACTTGGCGTCAACGGTTGACCATCATACTGGGAACCCCCATGAAATACCTACACAACTTCCATTTCCGTGTGGAGACCAGTAGGGCTAATGAGCAACCAAGTCTAGCCCTGGATGTAGACCTTCAAATAGTGATTCTCGACGGCTAGCAAGTCGAATTGAGCCTTCACAACATCTCCGGCCGAAATCAATCCGGCCAATCGTCCGTTGTCGAGAATCGGAAGATGCCTTACGCGATGCGTGGTCATCATCCCCATGATCTCACCGACGTCGTCGCTCGGTTGTCCAGTAACCAATTTCCGGTTCATAAAGTCGCAAACCAAAAGATTGATTAAGCTTTGCTTTTCGCTGTTGATCGCCTTCAAAATAAGTCGCTCAGTAATAATGCCTACGATTAAATCCCCTTCGGTAACCATAAGCGATCCGCAGTTGAAATTGACCATTTGCTCGACTGCATCGGCCAAGGTTGCGGCTGGCGAGATTTGATAGACTGTATTCCCTTTACTCTGCAAGATTTCATAAACACGCATGACGAATTCCCCCAAAAAGGTTCCCTCGAAAATGTGACACTACACGTCCGTCTCAAAAAGCATGCACCAAGCGATCAATATAAAAACTAACCAAAACGCATTCTTTGGATACAATGTCACCCTTCGCGACGACTAAAGGAACTTTAGCTTCCGTGAACGCCAACCGCAAGCGTGCGTAGGCCAATGCATGCTTTTATTGCAAATTTTCCTAACTTATTCTAAACCAACCATCCGCAAGCGGTATTCTCGCTCGTCAATCGATCGCGAAAGAAATTGATTCGTCAACGCGTATTTTTGGATTCGATTTGCATCCTCTTCCTGATGTCCCAATCGATATACAACTCGGCCGATCCGATAGTTGTCCTCAAGATCTGCCAACTTGACACGTGTGGCGATTGGATCAGAGCTGAGACGGATGACATACTCACAATAGGTCATTTGAACTGGTCTGGTTAAAAAAACGATGGCTTGAATTGCAGTCTCACTAATTGCATGGCGCTGCAATTCCTCGACGCATCCCGCTACGTCTTCCATGTAGTCGTGCAGCACTGCGGCTTGCTTTTCTATAGGGTCAGTGACTGACTGCATGACCTGCAACAAGTGCAAAATGTACGGTTGGCCCGCTTTGTCGCGTTGGCCGAGATGTGCGTTTACTGCCAACGCAACTGCCCGTTCGAGAGCGTCCCATGGATTGTTGCTCATCGGAATCCCTTTCGATAGAAATGAAATCGATGTCGATTCTTGGAATCCGATTCGTGGATGGTTTTATTGAGCGGGGGCAATGCGTAAGGCTCGAATGCGTTTAGCCCAGTTAATTGTTCGATGCGATACGGAGCCATCGCTGGCAGATCATTCCAGCCGAAAATAAACAATCCATTTAGACGAAGCGATTGATGTATCGCCTGTAGCGTGCGCTCAATCGCTGGCAACTCATTGAGCCCACAGCCGTAGACACCATTGAAGACGACGACGTCCAATGAATTTTCCTGGAAGTGAAGAGCGATATTCTCACAAGAGTCGATGATGTGTGTAGTCCCTCCATATTGAGCTTCGTCGGGACTGATTTCCATTGTTATGAATTCACGACTCCGAAAAATGTTGGGGTAGTGCAGCGTGTACCAAGCACATCCCACAAACAAAATCCGCCGATAGTCTGGCGTTCGCAATAGTTCTGGAAAAATCACTTGCTCCAGTAATCTTCGATCCGCTCGTTTTTTGCGAATATCGATCCCGAACCGTATCAAGTTCCGATGCAGGCCAATACGAAATGTTTTTAAGGAACTGTTACCCATTTGCGACACGCTTTAGTAAATTGTTTTGGCGAAGCCACTGAACTGCATCCCGAATGGATTCGTCGGCAGGGCGCGGTTGGTAACCTAACTCCGAGATAGCGCGTTGGCTGTTGTACCATTGGGTTTGGGACGAAATACCGATGGCTGCGGAGTTGATTTCCAACTCATCTTTTCGAAACCTGCTGATCGTATCACCAATCGTACCAGCGATGATTCTTCCCGGTGCACGCAGGTAGGTGAATGGGCCTTTCTTGCCGAGCTCTGCACAGATTCTGCGCCAGAGTTCGAAATAGGTCATGTTTTCGCCCCCGAGGATATAATGGCGACCAGACACGCCTCGATCGATTGCGTCTAGAATTGCTTTGGCCACGTCTCGCGGGTCGCAAACGGTACAACCGCCCGAGGGCGACAGCGGTGCGAAACCTTCCAAGGCTTGAATCATTTTGCCACTGCTCGGTTTCCAATCCCACGGACCTAACATAAACCCCGGGTGTACGATCACTACATTTTGGCCAGATTGAGCTGCATCGACGGCCAAGCGTTCGGCTGCCATTTTCGTGACAACGTACGTACAGGGGATTTGTCCATCGCCCGGAGTATCCTCGTCGACAATCTTATTTTTGGATCCAACAGCCAAAGTATTTACGGTAGATACATGAATAAACTTGATACCGCGTCGGCCAGCCTCGTCAAGCAAGTGCTTGGTTCCATTGCGATTCACTTGCATTCCTTGATCGAGGCATTTCCAACCAATATGAATATTCGCAGCGCAATGGATTACGGCATCAACACGCGTCTCAAAGACTTTGGTCAGGTTCTCTCGATCGGCTAGATCGACTTGAAAAACATCGATATTCAGCCCGTCATAGGCTCGATTTTTTCTATCCGATCTGCTTAAACTCGATATTTCCATTCCGCGATTTTGCGCTATTCGAGCAACATTGTTGCCTAGCAAACCACTCGCACCGGTGATTAGAATTCTCATTTGTTGAAATCCTCCGAGGAAAAAAGATACCATCGCACAACTCCAACCGGGGGGGCAGGGCTGCCAGTATCTGTGTCATGGTTTATAATCCCGGCCCGTTTCTTCCAATATCAACTCATCGAAAATCCCTAAATGCCGATTATTACGACTCGCAAATTATTTAAGCAGTTCGGCACAGGCGACGTTGCCGTTGAAGTTTTAAGGGGCGTTGATCTAACTATTGAAAGTGGGGAGTTTGTTGCGGTAATGGGCCCTTCGGGTTCCGGCAAGAGCACGCTCCTGAGTATCATCGGCGGAATTGAACCCCCGACAAGTGGTCAAGTGATTCTCGACGGGGTGGATATCGCAAACCTCAGCGATGACCAGCGAACCCTCATGCGTCGTCGCAAGATCGGATTTGTGTTTCAAGCATTCAATCTTATCCCAACTTTGACGGCGCTTGAAAATGTTTCGCTTCCCTTGGAACTGGATGGGGTCGACCGGAAAACGGCCAAAGCTAGGGCTGCAGAAGCATTAGAACGGGTCGAACTACTTCACCGAGCCGACCACATTCCAGCGAAATTATCGGGTGGTGAACAGCAACGAGTTGCCGTTGCGCGCGGCCTGGCGATCAAGCCTGCGATCTTGCTCGCTGATGAGCCAACTGGAAACCTTGATTCGCGACAAAGCGGTCGTGTCACACAACTGCTCCGCGACCTTGCGACGCAGTCCAAGCAAACCATCGTCATGGTGACCCATGATGCAAACGTTGCTCGCGCTGCTTTTCGACTGCTGATGTTTCGCGACGGCAACATCGAACGAGATATTCCGCAGGACGAATTTGCCGCCAACTCGCAAGCGTTCAATGTGGGGTCGGGGCAGTTTCCCAATGCGACTTCGCCACTCGCTAGCGATCCAGCGATTCTCTCGGAGGGGAATCGCTAATGCCGTTGCGAAGACTCTCTATTCGTGAAATCCGCAGCAGACCAGCTCGCAGTTTGCTGACACTGCTGAGCATTGTGATTGGCGTCTCGGCGATCGTTGCGACCTACTTAGCGTCCGATTCCGCACAACTTGCTCAGATTGCGATGGTTCGCGCTGTGACCGGAAACGCATCTCTTGAAATCGAAGCTGTCGGCGGCGCTTCGTTCGATGGCAAACCGCTGGAGCCTGTCGCCAAGTTACCTGGGGTCAAGATCGCCTCACCTATCCTTCGTCGCTATAGCAACATGACTGTGAAGCGTCCTCAGGAGAACGGTTCGCCCGCGACAACTGAGGAGCTTTCGCCACAATCCGACAAAAAAATCGGAGGCAAAGTCGCTGGTCGTTATCGCGTTCAACTTCTAGGTGTGGTTCCGGAGTTGGACAGGCAGGTGCGAAGTTACACTTTGATTGCTGGTGCGGAACTAGATGATGGCAGTACGGATGCCGCTTCTGTTCTGATGGACGCAAGTTTTGCTGAATCTGCGAACGTGTCGATTGGAAGCTCAGTTGATTTTTTGACAAAGAGTTGGATCCGAACGGCTAAGGTCGTTGGATTGGTGAAGCCGAATGATGCCAGCGCCGGAATTCAATCCGGGTTAATTGTTGCCCACCTTCGAACAGTGCAACGTTGGACGGAATCGTCAGGCAAATTGGATGCCATCCAGCTTGTGCTTGATAAAGATGCAAAGATTGAGCTGGTCACCGAAGCAGTCAGAGCTTTGCTCCCAACGGGCATTCGTGTTCGCCAACCCACCCTGCGCAGCCAAGTCGCAGATGAGAGTACCGTGGCAATGCAACATGGACTTCGTCTTGCCACTATGTTTGCATTGCTCATTTCTGCTTTCATTATTTACAACACTTTCCAAATGAATGTTGGGGAGCGACGCCGACAGTTGGGGATCTTGCGGTCGATGGGTGCCACGCGCAATCAGTTGTTGTGGATGATCGTTCGCGAAGGGCTGTGGCTTGGCTTGATTGGAACGTTTTTGGGCTGCATTGTAGGCCATCTTGGTGCCGCAGTTTTGCGCAGCTCGACCTCAAAACTGCTACAGATCGAGATACCACCCAGTCCGTGGTCTATTTGGCCATATCTAATCGCCGTCGTTTGTGGCTTGGCCGTGGCGCTGTTGGGGGCTTTCTTTCCAGCTCTCAGAGCATCGAGGTTATCGCCATCGGAGGCGATGCGCGTCGTCGCCAAGGGTGAGTTTAGCACATCGCGTGCAGGTTGGCTCGGTTTTGGCGGATTATTGATCGTCATAGGGCTAACGGTTCAGGCGTCTGCGGTTTTCCGCCTGATCAATTTGAGCCATGTTGTGTTTGGAACAATACTCATGAAGGTCGGAATGGTCTTTTTGCTTCCAGCCTTGATCGGTGATTTGACCGCTTGGGTAGCTTGGTTACTCCGTTTCTTTTTAAAGACCGAAGGCATGCTTGCCCGTCGCCAAATCCTTCGGCACCGAGGCCGATCTTCGTTGACAATTGGCATTGTATTCATTGCAATGGGGACTGGCTTAGGGATGGCGAGTACGATTCTGGACAACATCGGCAATGTGGAGGGTTGGTATTCGCGAACGATCGTCGGTGACTTCTTTGTGCGAGCTGCGATGCCGGATATGAACAGTGGTCAATCTGCCGACATGCCGGTTGGACTGACCGAAAAAGTTGTCGCCATGCCAGGCGTCGCGTTGGTGGATTCACTGCGGTTTGTTCGCGCACGAAGCAACGAAAGTTCGGTCATAGTCGTCGTTCGCAAATTCAATTCGGACACGCAAGATTATTTCGACTTGACCGAGGGAACGGCAGCCGAGGTAATGCGAGGAGTTCGAAATGGTGACGTAGTCTTGGGCTCAGTCCTATCGCAGCGATTGAACTTACACATGGGCGACACGATTCCGCTAGAGACCAACGAGGGTTCGACAACGCTTCGAATTGTTGGTGTCACCAACGAGTACGTTGCTGGTGGATTAACAGTGTATTTAGAAGCTGAGTATGCGAAGAAGCTGTTGAGTGTCGAGGGGACGGACGTCATCGTGGTGAAAGCGAATCCTAAAGATCTCGCACTCGTTGAGCAGCAACTGAGAACTTTATGCGAAGAGTCAGGTATGATGTTCCAGTCTTATGTCGATCTGGTCAAGGTGATCCGCGATACGCTCAATGGCGTGGTGGGTGGATTGTGGGCGGTGCTCGCGCTTGGCTCTGTGATCGCTGCATTTGGATTGATCAACACATTGGCTATGAACATATTGGAACAGACGCGAGAAATCGGCATGCTGAGGGTAGTGGCAATGACTCGCTGGCAGATTCGGAAAATGATTTTGGCCCAAGCTTTAATCATGGGGATTATTGGCATCGTGCCTGGTGTTTTGACTGGGCTGTGGATTCATTACGTAATCAACCTAACAACGATACCTGTCACAGGCCATGCCGTCCAAATTAAAATCTATCCATGGCTACTTATTGGGGCTCCGATGTTTGAGCTTTTGGTGGTGGTCGTCGCCTCCATGGTACCAGCCGAACGCGCTGCACGATTGAACGTCTCTAGCGCATTGCAATACGAGTAACGACGCATTCGAAGAGTTATTCCAACGTCACTGTTTCCAGACAGTAAAGAATTGGATTTGTGCGGAGAAGAAAGTGATTTTGATAGATAGCAAGCGACGCATAGGTTTCCCCAAACAGCTCGTTCTTGCCGATTTCATCGTATTCTCGCCCAGGTCGAATGACCGTCGTGACCCCCTCCTTGCTGGTAAAGTAAATATGGCCGCCTGCATACGTCGGACTCGATGCGTGACTTCCATTGAGCCGACATGGAAATCAATTGCGTTGAACTAAACCGTTTCGCCAATCGCATTCAGTCGAGTTGTGGTGCTCGGTTTCCGCATGTGCATCCTTGCTCTGTCGCAGTCGCACCTTCCTTGG